>CAYQZM010000133.1:0-2738 GCA_964421935.1 uncultured Rhizobium sp.
TGTCGCTGATCAGATTGAGCAGATCGGTGCCGGCGCCATGGATGGTGCGGGCGAAGTCCACCTGCTTGGCCGTCAGATTCTGGTCCGGATTGTCCGCCAGCTGCTGGCCCAGGATCAGGATCGAGTTCAGCGGCGTGCGCAACTCGTGCGACATGTTGGCCAGGAATTCGGACTTGTACTTGGAAGTGAGCGCCAACTCGCTGGCTTTTTCTTCCAGCGCGCGGCGGGCCTGTTCGATTTCCTGGTTCTTGCGTTCGACTTCGACATTCTGCTCTGCCAGCTCGCGCGCTTTCTGTTCCAACTGCTCGTTGGTCTGCTGCAGCTCCTTCTGCTGGGTCTGCAGCTCGCCGGCCAGTTTCTGGGACTGCTTGAGCAGGCCTTCAGTCTGCATGGTGGCTTCGATCGAGTTGAGAACGATGCCGATATTGGAGGTGAGCTGTTCCAGGAAGGCCACTTCCAGGCTGGTGAAGTCCGACAGCGACGACAATTCGATCACCGCCTTGACCTGGCTTTCGAACTGGACCGGCAGCACGATGATGTTCTTGGGCGTCACCTGCATCAGGGCGGAATTGATCGGCACCCCGCGCTGCACGCTGGTAACGAGTTTGGTCTTCTTGTCGGAGGCGCACTGACCGATCAGGCCCTCGCCCAGGAGGAAGCTGGAGGGATAGCCGTCCGTCTGGTTGCCGGCGTAGGACGTGAGCAGGCGCAGCGCCGGCGGGTCGGCATATTCCATCTGGTAGATCACGCCCATCTGCGCATTGACCAGTGGCGTCAGCTCGTCCAGCAGCATCTTGCCCACCGCCGACAGGTCGCGCTGGCCCTGCAGCATGTTGGTGAACTTGGCAAGATTGGTCTTCAGCCAGTCCTGCTCGGTATTGCGCTCGGTGGTCAGGCGCAAATTGTCGATCATGGTGTTGATGTTGTCTTTGAGCTCGGCCACTTCGCCCCGCGCCTGCACCTGGATCGAACGGGTCAGGTCGCCCTTGGTCACCGCGGTCGCCACTTCGGCGATAGCACGCACCTGGGTGGTGAGATTGGCGGCCAGCAGGTTCACGTTGCCGGTCAGATCCTTCCAGGTGCCCGACGCGCCCGGCACATAGGCCTGGCCGCCCAGACGGCCTTCCACACCCACTTCGCGGGCCACCGTGGTCACCTGATCGGCGAAAGTCGCCAGGGTCTCGGTCATGTTGTTGATGGTTTCGGCCAAGGCCGCGACCTCGCCCTTCGATTTCACGGTGAGGTTCTGCTTCAGCTCGCCGTTCGCCACTGCGGTCACGACCTTGACGATGCCGCGCACCTGTTCGGTCAGGTTGGCTGCCATCACGTTCACCGTGTCGGTCAGATCCTTCCAGGTGCCGGCCACACCGGGCACCTGGGCCTGGCCGCCCAGCTGGCCGTCAGTGCCCACTTCGCGGGCCACGCGCGTCACTTCCGAGGCGAAGGCGTTGAGCTGGTCCACCATGGTGTTGATGGTGTTCTTCAGCTCCAGGATTTCGCCTTTCACGTCCACGGTGATCTTGCGCGACAGGTCGCCGCGCGCCACCGCGGTGGTCACTTCGGCGATGTTACGCACCTGGGCGGTCAGGTTGCCGGCCATGGAATTCACTGAGTCGGTCAAGTCCTTCCAGGTGCCGTCCACGCCCGGCACCACGGCCTGGCCGCCGAGGCGGCCATCGGTGCCCACATCACGGGCCCCGCGAGTCACTTCGCCAGCGAAGGAGCGAAGCTGTTCGACCAAGGTGTTCAACGTTTCCTTCAGCAGCAGGATTTCGCCGCGCACGTCCACGGTGATCTTCTTGGAAAGATCGCCGCCGGCGATGGCAGTCGCCACTTCGGCGATGTTGCGGACTTGAGCGGTCAGGTTCGAGGCCATGAAGTTGACGTTGTCGGTCAGATCCTTCCAGGTGCCGGCGACACCGGGCACCTGCGCCTGACCGCCCAGCTTGCCATCGGTGCCGACTTCGCGCGCCACACGTGTCACTTCGGCGGCGAAGGCATTGAGCTGGTCTACCATGGTGTTGATGGTGGTCTTGAGGTCGAGAATTTCGCCTTTCACGTCCACGGTAATCTTGCGCGAGAGGTCGCCGCGCGCCACCGCCGTGGTGACTTCCGCGATATTTCGCACCTGGGTCGTCAGGTTGGCGGCCAGCAGGTTGACGTTATCGGTCAGGTCCTTCCAGGTGCCGGCGACGCCAGGCACCTGCGCCTGGCCGCCCAACCGGCCTTCGGTGCCCACTTCGCGCGCCACGCGGGTGACTTCGCCCGCGAAACGGTTGAGCTGGTCCACCATGGTGTTGATGGTTTCCTTCAGCTGCGAGATCTCGCCGCGCACGTCCACCGTGATCTTGCGCGACAGATCGCCGCGCGCGATGGCGGTGGCCACTTCCGCGATGTTGCGCACCTGGCCGGTCAGATTGGCGGCCATCAGGTTCACGTTGTCGGTCAGGTCCTTCCAGGCGCCGGCGACGCCGCGCACATTGGCCTGGCCGCCAAGCTTGCCTTCGGTGCCCACTTCGCGCGCGAACCGCGTCACTTCCGCGGCGAAGGAGCGGAGCTGCTCGACCATCGTGTTGATGGTCTCCTTCAATTGCAGGATCTCGCCGCGGACGTCGACGGTGATCTTCTTGGAAAGGTCGCCGCTGGCGATGGCGGTCGCCACCTCGGCGATGTTGCGGACCTGGCCGGTGAGATTCGCGGCCATCGAATTGACGTTGTCGGTGAGATCCTCCCACGTG
>CAYQZM010000134.1:0-7701 GCA_964421935.1 uncultured Rhizobium sp.
TCCGGTCTCGAAGGTCTCGACCTCGCCAAGGAGGTGACGGCGCGCCAGACCTATAGGTGGAACGAGACCGAATGGGCCTGGAACCGGGGCTACGGCAAGGAGAATGAGACGACCTGGCGCGCCACCGTGATCGATTATGGCGTCAAGCGGAACATCCTGAGGCTTCTGGCCAGCAAGGGCGCCGACATCACGGTCGTGCCCGCCAGCGCCACCACCGAAGAGGTAATGCGCTCAAAGCCGCACGGCGTGCTGTTGTCCAACGGCCCCGGCGATCCGGCGGCGACGGGCGAATATGCCATCCCCACCATCAAGGGCGTGATCGCGGCGGGCGTGCCGGTGTTCGGCATCTGCCTGGGCCATCAGATGCTGGGCCTGGCCTTGGGTGCCAAGACCAAGAAGATGGCGCAGGGCCATCACGGCGCCAATCATCCGGTAAAAGACCTGACCACCGGCAAGGTCGAGATCGTCTCCATGAACCATGGCTTCACCGTGGACCGCGATACCTTGCCGGAGGGCGTGACCGAGACCCATGTCTCGCTGTTCGACGGCACCAATTGCGGCATCGCGCTGAAGGACAAGGACGTGTTCAGCGTCCAGTACCATCCGGAAGCCTCGCCCGGCCCGATGGACTCGCACTATCTGTTCGAGCGTTTCGCCGAAGCGGCGAAAAAGCGGGCTTAAGCTCTTTTGGTTATCGCCTAAATTCCACGACGTCTAAAAGCGATTCCTGCACGGCGGGAATCTCCAGCCGCAGGTGATTGTCGCCGATGCCGGTGAGAAGACCGATCTGGTCGTCGGGCGTCACATTGGCGCCGATCGATGCCGAGGCGCCGGAATAGGCATGCACGGGCTCGCCCTTGGCGCTGGAGGCGCCCAGATACACCCAGGCGCCATGTTCGGGATAGAGCGTACCCATGAAGCGCTGGGTGCCATTCAATTTCTGCAGCATGAGGCCGCCATGGTGCGGACGGATGCTGCAGCTGAACCAGGCGCTATAGACCATGTAGGACTCCATGCCGCCCAGCTTGAGCTGGCGGCAGCGCCAGGTGCCGGTCAGCGCATTCGCGGGAATGGCGCGGCCTTCCGGATTCATGACATGGTCGATGACACCGGCATCGCCTTCACCGCGGCTGCGGCGGGACTCTGCGAGGGCTGCGGTTCGCATTTGCGGGAGCTGCGCCAGACGGGCGATATCGGCGCGGGACGCCTGGTCCTGCCAGCCGGCAAATGAAGGTGTTGCGGCCAGTGTCAGCGCCAGCGCCGAGAAAAACGGCGCGTTCGCGCGAGCGAGAGCGCCCACAATAACGTTCTTAACTGTCCCGCCCATCGGGATGCTCCTGGCTATGGCCATTTTCATGGCCATTCTCCAGCGGCGTCCACCCCTTCAGATCCGCGGTCGGCGGCATGCCGACGACGTTGAAGCCGGCATCGACGAAATGCACTTCGCCGGTGACGCCACCTGCCAGGTCACTAAGCAAATAGAGTGCCGCCCCGCCGACATGGTTAAGCTCCACGGTTTTCTTGAGCGGGGAATGGCTCTTGTTCCATTTGAACACCATGCGGGCATCGCCCACCGCGGCGCCCGCCAGGGTCCGCATCGGGCCGGCCGAGATGGCATTCACCCGGATGGCGTCCTTGCCCAGATCGGCGGCGAGATAGCGGACGGAGGCTTCCAGCGCCGCCTTGGCCACGCCCATGACATTGTAGTTGGGCATCACCCGCTGGGCGCCCAGATACGTCAAGGTTACCAGCGCGCCGCCATGGGGCATCAGCCGGGCCGCGCGCTGCGCCACCGCCGTGAAGGAATAGCAGGAAATATCGAGGCTTCTGGCGAAGTTGGCGCGGGAGGTATCGACATAGCGGCCCTTCAACTCGTCGCGGTCGGAGAAGGCGATGGCGTGCACCAGGAAATCGATGGTGCCCCATTCCTTCTTCACCGCGGCGAAAGCGGCATCAAGCTGCTCGTCGCTTTCCACATCGGCCTGCAACATGATGGTCGAGCCGATCGAGGCGGCCAGGGGCTTCAGCCGCTTGACCTGGGCGTCACCCTGATAGGTAAAGGCGATTTGCGCGCCCTGGGACGCCAGCACCTGGGCGATCCCCCAGGCGATGGAATGGTCGTTGGCGACCCCCATGACGATGCCGCGCTTTCCCGCCATCAATCCCGATTTGGCCTCAGCCACAATGTGCTCGCGGGGTGTGTCCTGTTTCATTCTGGCACATCACTTCTCGAGGCGCTGGAAGACCAGCGAGGCATTGGTGCCGCCGAAGCCGAAGCTGTTGGACAGGGCGACGTTGATGTCTGCGTTGTCGATGCGCCGGCGGATGATATTGGCCCCCTCCACCGCCGGATCGAGTTCCTGGATGTTGGCGCTTTCGCAGATGAAGCGGTTCTGCATCATCAGCAAGGTGTAGATCGCCTCGTGCACGCCGGCCGCGCCCTGGCTGTGGCCGGTGAGCGACTTGGTGGCGCTGATGGCGGGCGTCTTGGCGCCGAAGACTTCCTTGATCGCGTTGATCTCGGGAATGTCACCGACCGGCGTCGAGGTGGCGTGTGGATTGATGTAGTCCACCGGCGCCTTCACCGTCTCCAGTGCCATCTTCATGCAACGCACCGCACCTTCCCCGGAGGGCGCCACCATGTCGGCGCCGTCGGCGGTGGCGCCATAGCCGATCATCTCGGCATAGATCTTGGCGCCCCGCGCGCGCGCATGCTCCAATTCTTCCAGGATCAGGATGCCGCCGCCGCCCGAGATCACAAAGCCGTCGCGGTTGATGTCATAGGCGCGTGACGCGCTTTCCGGCGAGTCGTTGAACTTGGACGACATGGCGCCCATGGCATCGAAAAGCTCGCTCAAGGTCCAGTCCAGCTCCTCGCCACCGCCGGCGAACATCATGTCCTGCTTGCCCCACTGGATCAGCTCGAAGGCATTGCCGATGCAGTTGGCCGAGGTCGAGCAGGCCGAGGAGATGGAATAATTGTAGCCTTTGGTCTTGAACCAGGTGGAAAGATTGGCGCTGCAGGTCGACGACATCGCCTTCGGCACGGCGAAAGGCCCTACCCGCTTGGGTGAAGTGTTCTGCCGCGTGATATCGGCCGCCCCGACGATGGCTTTGGTGCTGGCCCCGCCGGAGCCAACAATCAACCCGGTGCGCGGGTTGGAGATGTCCTTTTCGGTCAGGCCGGCATCGGCGATGGCCTGGTTCATCGCCACCCAGCAATAGCCGGCGCCATCGCCCTGGAAGCGGCGGGCCCTGCGGTCCACCACCTCATCCAGATTGATCTTGAGGCTGCCGTGAACCTGGGACCGAAAGCCGAGCCGAATATAATCTTCTGCCGCGACAATGCCCGAGCGGGCATTGCGCAGGCTATCGGTCACCTCACCGGCATTGTTGCCTATGGAAGAAACAATACCGAGGCCGGTTACGACCACTCGTCTCATAAACGTCCTTCATGGCCTCATGCTTCGACAAGCTCAGCATGAGGATTAGCGTTTATCCTCACCCTGAGCTTGTCGAAGGGTGAGGAGATTGGTTCAGACGGAAGCCGGAGCTGTCGCCCCGTTTTTGGCCAGGGCCGCGGCGGCGTCGCTGAACAGGCCGACCTTCAGCCCCTTGGCTTCATAGATCACCTTGCCATCCACTTTCATGATGCCGTCGGCGATACCCATCACCAGCTTGCGCATGATCACGCGCTTCAGATTGACGATGTAGGTGATCTTCTTGGCAGTGGGCAGCACCATGCCGGTAAACTTGACTTCATCCACGCCCAGCGCGCGGCCGCGGCCGATACCGCCCATCCAGCCCAGGAAGAAACCGACCATCTGCCACAGCGCATCCAGGCCCAGACATCCGGGCATGACCGGATCGCCCTGGAAATGGCATTTGAAGAACCAGAGGTCGGGGTGAATATCGAATTCAGCTACGACTTCGCCCTTGCCGGCGTCGCCGCCATCCTCGGTAATCGAGGTGATTCGATCGAACATCAACATGGGGGGCAGCGGCAGCTGCGCGTTGCCGGGGCCAAACAGTTCCCCACGGGCGCAGGCCATCAGGCCTTGAAGGTCGAAGGAGGATTTGCGCAACGGCTTGTCCACGGCTTTGCTCTTCCTTGAAAACTCAGAAGTTTCTTGGCGTTTCCCCGGTTTCCCTAGCCGAAAAAGCCTTAGGAAAGCTACCGCTGAAACGAGGCGCTTGCTTAGAAGGGTTCTAACATATATCTTTCATACTCTAGCAGCCTTGCCGCCTCGCTGACAGGCGGGCAACCTACACGCAAGGATTCGAGGGCCTATGGCCAAGGCAATACGTGAACCCAAGGATGTGTCCGCCGTGGCGACGGCCCGGCTGCGGCATGCCGGTTTGCGGCCAACCCGCCAACGGGTGGAACTTGCCGGCCTGTTGTTCCGGGATCACGACCGGCATGTGACCGCCGAAACCCTGCACGACGAGGTGACCCAGGCAGGCCTGAAAGTTTCGCTGGCGACCGTCTACAACACCCTGCATCAGTTCACCGAGGCCGGCCTGCTGCGCCAGGTGATCGTGGATGCGGCCCGCAGCTATTTCGACACCAATACCGGCGATCATCAGCACTTCTTTTTGGAACGCGAAGGCCTGTTGATCGACATCCCGGGCGACACGATTGCGGTTGCCGGGGTTCCCACGCCGCCCGCGGGCCTTTCCGTGGACCGGGTGGACGTGGTCGTTCGCGTCAAGCGGCACTGACCAGCTGCGACCGCAGCGTCACAAGGCATCCTGCGAGTCATTCTCACGACTTAGAATTATTCTAAACTGTTGACACGACCTGTCGGCAAGGACAGTGTTGCGCCCCAGGAGCGTCCGCGCGAGCGGGCGACCAAAAATCTTTCAACACGGAGGCGCACATGCCCGCACTGAAGAACACCAAGACCTGGGAAAACCTCAAGGAAGCCTTCGCGGGCGAGAGCCAGGCGAACCGGCGCTATCTCTACTTCGCACAGAAGGCCGACGTCGAAGGCTTCAATGATGTCGCCGCCGTGTTCCGCTCCACCGCGGAAGGCGAGACCGGCCACGCCCATGGCCATCTGGAATATCTGGAAGAAGTGGGCGATCCGGCCACCGGCGAGCCGATCGGCGCCACCGACGCCAATCTCAAGGCCTCGATCGCGGGCGAGACCCACGAATATACCGACATGTATCCGGGCATGGCCAAAACAGCCCGTTCGGAAGGCTTCGAGGAAATCGCCGACTGGTTCGAGACCCTGGCGAAGGCCGAGAAGTCGCACGCCGGCCGCTTCCAGAAAGCCCTGGATGGACTGGGCAAATAATCCGAACGCTTGAATGAGACACAGCCGCGCGAACCAAAACCTCGCGCGGCTGTTTCCTTGAGGAAGAGCCATGACCGGCGAAGGCAGTCTCGACGCCCCCACCCGCGACATTATCAAATGGCAGGATCCGGATTTCGCCGATCCCGCGAAGCTTGATGCGGAGATGCGGCGGGTCTTCGACATCTGTCACGGCTGCCGCCGCTGCTTCAATCTGTGCGATTCCTTTCCGCGGCTATTCGACCTGATCGACTCCAGCCCGCAGGAAGATGTCGAGCATCTGAAATCCGAAGATTTCAAGCCGGTCGTGGAAGCCTGCACGCTCTGCGACATGTGCTTCATGACCAAATGCCCGTATGTGCCGCCGCATCCCTTCAATCTGGATTTTCCGCACCTGATGCTGCGGCACCGCTTTGTCGAAGCCAAGGCCGGCAATCGCAACAAGGAATGGGTGCAGCAGCAGCTCGCCGAGATGGACCGCAACGGCAAGCTGGCGCGCCCAGTGGCGCCGCTGGTCAACTGGGCCAGCGACAAAGACAACAAGCTGACCCGTGGCTTGATGGAAAAGACCGCCGGCATCGATGCCAAGGCGACCCTGCCGAAATTCCACGCCCGCACCTTCGTGAGCGCGGCAAAGCAGGAAAAGGCCGGGATCAACAGCGCCGCGCCGGCCTTCGGCAAACGCAAGGCCGCGCTCTATGCCACCTGTTTCGTGAACTACAATCGGCCCGAGACCGGCATGGATGCCCGCGCCGTCCTGGGTCACATCGGCGTCGAGACCAAAGCTGCCTATCCCGGCTGCTGCGGCATGCCTTTCCTGGAACAGGCCGAGCTGTCGCGCGTGGCCGAACAAGCCGCCAAGGTGTCACGCGAACTCTGCAAGCTCATCGATGAGGGCTATGACATCGTCACCCTCACCGCCAGCTGCGGCCTGATGCTGAAATTCGAATGGGCCCTCATCCTGCCCGACAATCCGGATGTGAAGCGCCTGGCCGACAATGTCTTCGACATCGACGAATATGTGGTGGACGTGGCCAAGAAGGAGGGACTGCCAGCGGGTCTTACGGCCTTGCCCGAGGGCGTCACCGTGCATCTGGCCTGTCACGCCCGCGCCCAGAATATGGGCCCCAAAGCGGCGGAGATGCTGAAGATGATCCCTGATACGCCGGTGGATGTGATCGAGCGTTGTTCCGGTCATGGCGGCACCTTTGGCGTGGTCAAGCCGACCCATGACGTGGGCGTGAAAGTGGGCCGGCCTGTCTTCCGCGCCGCCAACCAGCAGAAGCGGGGCCATATCGTGTCGGACTGCCCGCTGGCGGCCCAGCACATTGTGGCCCACACGGAAACTCCGGCGCGCGAGCCGGAACATCCCATCCAGATCATGGCCCGCGCGTTTGGGTTGAAACGGGATTGAAGTTCTTACTCACCCTTCGACAAGCTCAGGGTGAGGAGGCAAGTACAAATCCTCATGCTGAGCTTGTCGAAGCATGAGGGAGAGGTTGAACGAGATGCCTGAAGCTCTTCGCAAGATCGCGCCGGAAGACCTGCTTTCGCTTTCCGAATATGAGTCTCGCCGCAAGGCGCTGAAGCAGAATCTGATCCCGGTCAAACGACAGCGGCGGGTGGAAGTCGGCCCCTTCGCCACTTTTTATTTCGAGAACTACGCCACCATGTGGCTGCAGGTGCAGGAGATGCTGCGTATCGAGAAGGGTGGGGCCGAGCAGATTCCCGGCGAGCTGGACGCTTACAATCCGCTGATCCCACAAGGCAGCGAGCTGATCGCCACTCTGATGCTGGAAATCGAAGATGCCAACCGCCGCAACACCGTGTTGCTGTCTCTGGGCGGCATCGAGGAAAATGTCTTCCTGGAAATCGGCAACGACACCGTTCACGCCACGCCCACCGAATATGACGATCGCACCACGCCTGACGGCAAAACATCGTCGGTGCACTGGCTGCGCTTTGAATTCACGCCCGAACAGAAGCAGCGCTTCACGGGCGGCAGCGAACGGGTTGTGTTGGGCATCTCACATCCCAACTATGGTCACATGGCGGTGCTCAGCGCCGAGACCCGGGCGGCCCTCGCCAAGGATTTCGCTTAAAGCTTTACCCGTCCCTCGACGATGTCGGCATAGCGGGCAGGCGTGAGCAGTTCATAACGCCCGCTGCTGGGGTCCAGGAAATAGATCGGGTCGGCGATGGTGGACGGATCAAAGCCTTCACGCACCAGATCCACCTTGCGTTGCTTGAAGGTGGCGGTGACTGCAATCTGCGGCGAAAGGCGCAGGAAGAGCGGCCGGGCGTAGGACGCCAGCCGCGCCTTCAGTCGCGCCGGCAGCGCCTCGATATCGAAGTCCCCGTCCACCACCAGCGAGGCCATGCCGGCCCGTCCCTCCATGCC
>CAYQZM010000135.1:0-17178 GCA_964421935.1 uncultured Rhizobium sp.
GCGAACGGCGTCACACGGCGTGTGGGCCGGATAGTCGAGACCGAGGCCTACCAGGGCCCCGAGGACCTCGCCGCCCACTCCTCCCGCGGCCGCACGCCTCGGACGGAGGTCATGTTCGGACCGCCCGGCCATGCGCAGGTCTATCAAGTGTATGGCCTTCATTGGTGTCTCAATTTCGTCTGCCGCGTGGCCTCGGCAGTCCTGATCCGCGCGATCGAGCCGGAACATGGCATCGAGCGCATGATCAAGCGTCGTGGCACCGACAAATTGCAGTTGCTTTGTTCCGGTCCGGGACGGCTGTGCGAAGCTCTTGCCATAACCAAATCCCTCGATGGCGCTTCGTTGCTGCGTGCGCCGCTTTCGCTCTCCGCCCGTCCCAAGCGGCCCCAGATCGTGCTGGGCACACGGATCGGACTTTCCAAGGGGCGCGAGGCCGAACGCCGCTATGGTCTGAAAGATTCCGTTTTTCTCAGTAAAAAGTTCCCCGACAGGCCGTAGCCCCGGGATGCGGCAAGGTGCCATTGACACCAAAGTGTAATGTCCGGCGCCCCAATCTATGATCTGGTCCCTGTTGCGTTCGGTGCCCTTCGAACATTAGGCAGGACACCCCGATGGCGATGGCCGCTGCAAAGGGACCGGGGAACACAATGATGCCTGATAAGGTGCTGGTCTTCTACGGTTCCTACCGCACCACGCGCGTCGGTATCCGCATGGCGAGCTTTGTCGTCAATGAACTTCGCGCCCGCGGCGCCTTTCCGGAGCTGATTGACGCCCGTGAGATAGGACTTCCGATCCTTGACCGGATGTACAAGGAGTATCCCAAGGGGTCCGCTCCTCCGGCGATGGAAGATCTTGCCGGAAAAATTCGCGCGGCAGACGCTTTTGTGTTCGTTGTGGGTGAATATAATTGGGGGCCGCAGCCGGGCCTGAAGAACCTCACCGACCACTTTTTGGAAGAGTGGTTCTGGCGGCCCGCCGCTATCGTCAGCTACTCGCCGGGTCGGCTGTCAGGCGTCCGCGCCGGCTCGGCCTGGCATACCATCCTGTCAGAGATGGGCATGATTGTCGTCTCAAGCACGGTGGCCGTGGGGCCTATAGCCGAGACGCTCGACGCGCAAGGCAAGCCGATCGGCGAGGTGGGGCAAGCGGTGCAAAGGGCGTTCGGCCGGCTCGCCGATGATCTTGCATGGTGGACTTCTGCTGCACGGAACCAGCGCCTCCAAAAGCCTCCGCCTTACTAGCGCTTTAGCCCGCGATGGTGTGTGACATGACGCATTTCGGGTGTTTAAGCATCAAGGGGCACTCTATCGGAGGAGCTATCGATGAGCAGCGTACAAATCGAACAGAAGAGCTACGAGATGCCCCCGCGGGATGGGTTTGCCGTCGCGCATTTTCTCACCGTTGCCGACATCGACCGATCGGCCCGTTTCTACGAAAAGGTTTTCGGTGGCCGCATTCTGAGCAGAGGCGACAGCGATGGCGCGCCCGGATACATTCAGATCGCCAATACGTGGCTCATTGTCAATGTCGGGGGCGGGCCGACTCCCGACAAGCCGTCGGTAACACTCAGCACGCTCGCCGATCCGGATAGGATCAACAGCTTCATGAATATTCGTGTTGCTGATATTCAGGTCTGTTACGAATTATGGAAGAGCCGGGGAGCCGAGTTCATCACGGAGCCGAAGGACAAGTACGGCGAGACGCGCTGCTACATCCGCGATCCTGACGGATATATTATAGAGGTCGGACAGAGCAAGCCGGACTTCACATACGGCTAAGGCTTGGCTGGAGCCCGCGGGGCGACGGAAAACTTATGGGCCTGATGCTTCGGCATGGGTATTAGTGCTGGGTCTTGCGACGTTGACGATGCGCCGCCTGCTTGGCGCGATTACCACAGATCGCCATGCTGCACCAACGGCGGGCATGACCCCGTGTACGGTCGGCAAAAAGCAACGTGCAAGCGGATCCTTCGCAGGCTTTCACGTTGGAAAAGTCTTCCGTGCTGACCAATTGTGCCATGGCTTCCGCCACGGGCAGCAGAAGGGATTGGGGATCGCGCCAATGGCGTGCCGGTTGAAGCTCCAGTGTCCCTCCCGGCTGCGAAACAATCTGGCTGAAACTCTCGTCACGCCCCAACAGGCGATTGAGCGGTTCCAGCTCGGCCAGGGCTTTCGCGGTCAGCGGCCGGCCCATATGCCCGCGTACAAATCCCCGGAACCATTCGCGCAACTCCCGCGCCTTGCCGGCAATCTTGTCGAGCTCGTCGGGGCGCGCGCGCATGCGCATATCGGCCAGCACGTTGGTCGGTGCCAGCCCCGCCTCTCTCAGCCAACGCAAGAACCCATCCCCGTCCGCGATCCAGTCGACGGGCGTATCGACCGGGGTTGCGATGGAATTCAGGAAATCCAGGCCAGGTGCGTCGCCGACAAGGATCGGCCGGTCACCAGTCATAGTGATCCTCGGTCCCGCCGGGCGGCTTCCACGTCCTCGTTTCCATGAATAGTAAGTAACCTCTTTAATGGCCATTGACAAGTTACGGACCCGCTAGTAACCACCAAGTGGACGATATGATGGTTACTGGAGCGGGACATGTCATCGAATGTGAGTGTGGTGTTGGTCCACGGGGCTTGGGCGGACAGTTCGAGCTGGTCGAAAATCATCAAGCCGTTGGCGGCCGAGGGCATCTCGGTTGTGGCGCCGCCCCTGGCCCTGACCTCATTCCAGGATGACGTGGCCGCGCTTGACCGCGCATTGGAGCGCGCGCCCGGGCCGGTCGTATTGGCCGGTCATGCCTATGGCGGCGCCGTCATCGCCGCCACCCGCAGCGAAAAAGTGAAAGCGCTTGTCTTCATTGCGGGCCTGGCACCGGATGAGGGTGAGACCGTCGCCGACGCGTTCTACCGGACCGCGCCGCATCCGGAAGCCCCGAAGCTGGAGCCCGACAGCCACGGGCTGATCTATCTTCCCGACACCGCCTTTGCCACCGCGTTCGCCCCAAATGCCACCACGGAAGAGCTGGCCGTACTGCGCGCCGTTCAGCGGCCGATATCGCCGGCCTGCATCACTGTTCCGGTGCCCCGGCCATTGTGGAAAGACCATCCCGCCTGGTTCCTGGCGGCCGAACGGGACCGGATGATTGGCGCCGATAACCAGCGTTTCATGGCAGAGCGCATGAAGGCGCAGCTGCGTTCCCATCCTGTCGATCACACCCCCATCGTCACCGCACCCGGGGTCGTTGCGAGCGTCCTGCTTGAAGCGATCGCGGAAGCAACCAAGGAAGGAAAGATGTCATGACAGATACGCGCTATCGCACCATCGATGTTGACGGTTTCCATATCTTCTATCGCGAGGCGGGCTCGCCGCGGGCGCCCAAGCTGCTGCTGCTGCATGGATTTCCCAGTGCCGGCCACATGTTCCGTGACCTGATCCCGCTGCTGGCCGATCGTTTTCACATCGTCGCCCCCGATCTGCCGGGCTTCGGACGATCCGAGATGCCGGAGCGCGGCGTCACTTTCGACCGGATCGCCGGCATCATCGATCGCTTCACCGAAGTCATCGGTTTCGATCGCTATGCCGTCTATGTCTTCGACTATGGCGCGCCGACGGGGTTTCGTCTGGCCGCCAAACATCCAGACCGGGTCACTGCCATCATTTCGCAGAACGGCAACGCCTACGAAGAGGGGTTGAGCGAGGGCTGGAATCCCATCCAGGCCTATTGGCGCGATCCGTCGGACGCCAATCGCAAAGCGCTGCGTGCATTCCTGGCGCCCGAGGCCACGGTCTGGCAATACACCCATGGCGTGCCCGATCCGGCAATGGTCTCTCCGGATGGATATTCGCTGGACAGTTTCTATCTGGCCCGGCCAGGCGTCGATGAAATTCAGCTCGACCTGTTCGGCGACTACAAGAGCAACGTTGCGCTTTATCCGGCCTTCCAGAACTATTTCCGGGTCTACAAGCCGCCTTTCCTGGCGGTGTGGGGCAAGAACGATCCTTTCTTCCTGCCCGCTGGCGCCGAAGCCTTCACGCGCGACATGCCGGACGCGATCATCCGTTTCCTCGATACCGGTCATTTCGCGCTGGAAACACACGCCGCGGAGATCGCGGCGGCGATCCGCGATTTCCTTCCCGGTTAAATGGATCAGGAGACACCGATGTCCCATTCCGTCGCCATCGTCACCGGTGCCAGCCAGGGCATCGGTCGGGCCACATCAATCCGTCTGGCGCGCGATTTCGGCGCCGTGGTTCTGGTCGCGCGCAACCGGTCCGCCCTGAAAGACACAGCCGAGGCCGTCAAGAAGGCCGGCGCGAAAGCGCTGGTCATGGATGCGGATCTCAGTCAGCCTGAAGCAGCTGAGGCAGTCGTCGAGCGGACGATGGCAGCCTTCGGCCGGATCGACGCCCTTCTCAATATCGCCGGCGCGGTGCCGCAGATCGATCTCTTCGAGATGACCGACGCGCAGTGGGAGGCCGGCCTCGCGCTCAAGCTGCATGGCGCCCGGCGCTTGACGGTCGCCGCCTGGCCGGCGCTGAAGGCGGCCAAGGGGGCGGTGGTGCTCATGTCCGGCAATTCGGCCCTGTTTCCGAAAGCGCCTTACGCGGCCGTTGGCGCCATCAATGCTGCGATCGTCGCACTGGCAAAGGCATTTTCCGACCGGGGCATCAGCGACGGCGTGCAGGTCAACAGCGTCCTGCCCGGACCCGTGATGACGGGCCGGCGCAAGTCTTATCTCCAGCACTGGGCGCCGCTGCACAACATGACGGTCGAACAGGCGACGGTCAGTTTTCCGCAGGAAGCCGGAATCGCCCGCTACGGCGAACCGGAGGAGATCGCCGAATTGATGGCCTTTCTTGTCTCGGCCGGCGCCCGTTGGATGACGGGCTCGGCGCTTCGCATGGACGGCGGCGAAGTAAAGTCGGTTTGAAGGACTAGGGCTGCTGATAGCCGAGCTTCAGCATGCCGGCTGTCTGTCCGTTCACCGTGCCTTTTTCCAGCCATTCCAGCGAAGCCTGGAACAGCAACAGGTGGTTCTTCTCCCACATGGCGTTGTGGGAGGAACAGCCCAGGTCGATGAAGATCTTCTTGTCGCTGCCGAGGTCGGCATGCAGATCGCGCACGCGGTCCGGATTGACCTGCTTGTCGTTGACGCCACTGACCATGAGCACAGGCGTGGTCATGGCCCGCACTTTTTCCTGGGTCCAGCCCCAGCTCGAGGAGGCAATCGGTGCGCGCCGTACCGCGGGCTTCCAGCTTGCGCCCACCGGATCGGACTTCAGCATCTCCGACCAGACCGAGGCGGCAGCCTGCTTGTCATACTGGCCGGGGCAGGGCGCCTGGCGGTCCCAGTTGGCGATGAACTCGTCGTGGCTCTGGGTGTTGAACACCGCGCCTGGCACCGGCAGTGCCGGCCGTTCGGCTTTGGCGGTGCGGTTGTAGGCGGGCGCGAGAAGGATCAGCTTTGCCACCTGGTCCGGGTGATTGGCAGTCCAGCCGCCGGCGCGCGGGCCGCCTTGCGACCAGCCGACCAGGTTGAGCTTCTGCACTTGGCGCAAGTTGCGGATATAGGCGACCGCCGCGGAAATGTCGTTCCAGTCGGATTCGATATTGGTGAGATTGCCCGGATAGGTCGGTGCGCAACTCACGCCGAAGGTCTTCTGCTGCTCCGGCGACAGGTTGCATTTGTCGTTCATGGGCGCTGGCCGTGCCGAACGGCCATAGCCCGTCATATCCACCGAGAAGACGTCGTAACCGGCCTTGGCCAGATAGCCCATCCAGCTATAGTCCTCAAAGGGCACATCGAAGCTGACTTCGGCGGGCGTGCCGGCGCCGTGCACGAACAGCACCACCTTGTCGCCGGCGCCATCACGCAGCACGGCGGGCAAGGCCCGTTCGCGCAGATACAGGGTTGATTGCTGCCCGGCGATCGCCGGCACGGTGGACGTGACCGTGACGGTGTGATCGCGCGTGGCGGTCTCCTGGGCAAAAGCCGGCAGGGCCAGTCCCGCCAGCAGCGGCAACGCCATCCAAAAACGGGCCATGTTCCCCCCATTCTTTGGGCAGATACTGTCTCAACCGCCCTCTTTAGAAAAGGGTGACTAGAAAAGTGAGGTCAGCCCGACCTGGAACTGGTTGCGGGTGAAGCTGTAGAGCGGGATGTTGCTGTGCTGCTCGCTGAAAATATAGGAAAAGCGGGGCGTAAAGCCGTGATAGTCGAAGCGCCGGTTGAGCAGGGTGAAGGCCAGCATCACGGTATCGTCGTTGCGGGTCTTGCCGAAAGCGGGCAGGGCGTCGTCATAGCGGGTGATGAAATAGGTTGGTTGGAAACCGGCGGAAAAGCCGAGAGGCAGGTCCTGGCTGTAGGCCCCGCCGAACCAGACGCCGGAATAGGAATAGGCACCGATCCGGGCATCCTGCCGGTTGAAGCCAAGCTGCAGCTGGAACAGGCTGGAGGGCGACAGCACATAGGTGGCCTGTACCTGGCTGGTCCATAAAGGGCCGCTCTGCTCGGGAATGAAAGCGTTTGTGACCGACTGGCCACCGATCGAGGCGCCGACCAGCCAATCCGAAGTGATGCCGTAGTTGGCCGCCAGCTTGCCGCCCACACCGCTCACATAATCCTGATTGGCGAACCAGCGCTTGAAGCCGGTGGCGAGCGCGCTGATGTCCCAGTTGGCAAACAGGAATTGCGGTCCGCCATAGGCGGAAACGGTCATGTCGTCGAACTGGCCGCCACTGTAATCCACCCGATAGAGATCGGCGCCCAGCCGCGCCTTGAGATTGTCGTCCAGCAGGGGCGACCATTCCCCGCCAATATCGCCGGCGACGCCGATGCCGCTCTGGCGGCGGGCGCTCTTGTCCAGCGCGAAGGGCAGGCCGAAAATATTGACCTGGGTGGCGGAGGTGGCGGCGTTCTGGTTGCTGTCGGGCGCCAGCGCCAGCGAGAAATTCACCGTCCACTGGCGCAGGCGATTGATAGCGCCCAGGAAGTGGTCGATATTGGTCTTGACCGTGTCGTTGATGTCGCCGGCCCGCGCGAAACGGAATTGCCGGTCGGCATTGTCATAGTCGCCCTTCAGGAAGAAGGCGCGCGCCAGTTCCAGCCGCACCCGCTCGGCTGCAGGCTCACGTACCAGGATGCGGCGGAACAGAGAGATGGCGGTGTCGTAGTCCTGCTGCGCCACCGCGACATTGGCTTTCAGAAACAATAGCTCGCTGTCGTCGGGCTTTGCCGCAAGCAGGTGGTCCAGCAACCGCTTGGCATCGTCCAGCCGGTTGTTGGCGATCAGAAGCTGCGCCGCCTGCACCTCGGAAATAACGATGGTCTTGGACGGACCGTCCTTGTCCTGCGCCATGGCGCTGGACGCCATCAGCATGGCGCCCAGCAATGCAATCCAAAGCTTCATGCCGTCTGACTATTGTTTGGCGCCGAAGGTCCCGAAGGCCGTCTTGCCGCCGCCGGCCGTCTCGTTCAGGAACCAAGTACCGCCGACTTCCTGGGCCGTGGGGCCATAAAACGTGCCGTGCGCGGCTCCGGTGGCGGCTGCGGAAAAGCCGGCTGCTCCTGTATTGGCTGTCGTGCTTGCCGAACTTTCGAACGTCACGGCGGAAGTCCCCCTGGTCATGCTTTGATTGGTCAGGGTCATGGTGTTCCACGGTGTGGGGGTTCCGCCGATGGGCGTTGCCGTCATGTTGGTGAAGCTGCCGTTCGTCGTATTGCTGGCGAAATTGACATTGAGGGTGACATCGCCATTGACCGTGCCGGCCTGGATCGCGGTGGTGCCCGAGGGGACAAAGTATGCGCCGACCACGCCGCCGGTTCCGGTATAGGTCGCGTTGCCTGACGTCGGAACAGAGGCCGGAGCGGTGCCGTAACCGGTCACCACATGGCCGATATAGGATGTGTTGCCGTTCGCGGGCGTATAACTCCAGCCACCCAGAAGCGTGTAGGTCAGGCCGTTAAATTTCGCGTTGACCTTTCCGCCGTCCGCAAGCGTCAAAGTCGTGCCGTCGCCCTGAAGGTTGGTGGCGTTCAGCGACAGGGAAGGAATGCTTAGGTCGATCACCGGCCAGGTCAGGCCACCGCTGGTGACGGTGCCGCGCCAGGTTGCCGTGATCTGGCCCGCCGTAAAACTCGTCACCGAAGTTGGCGTGGTTATCACGGTCGAGCCGCCGAGTGGAAGCGCGCTGCCGACGGGGGGAAGGTTGGTGGTGAAATTGGTCCCCAGGCTGGTGCCGCTGAATGTCGCAAGGCCGAGCCCGGGGGCGGTTATGGATACTCCCGATGTCGAGCCGCTGGTGCCACCGCTGCTGCCAGTGCTGCCGCTGCTGGTTGTCGCTCCGGCGAATGCACCGAAGGCGGTCTTGCCGCCGCCGGTCGCGCCCGGATCGGTCAGGCTCCAGGTTCCGCCGACTTCATCCGCGTTGGGACCGAAGAAACCACCCAAGGCATAGCCCGTCGCGGCGCTTGAGAAACCCGCTGCGCCGGCACCCGCCGGTGCACCGCTTGTGCTGGTCGATCCGTCAAAGGAGGCGTTGGTGGCCGCGCGCGAGATATTGGCCGATATCGAAACGCTGTTCCAAGGCGTGGCGGCGCCGCCGGTCGCTGGCGTAGCCATCATGTTGCTCAGCGTGCCCGTCACCCCGCCCGAGGTGAAATTGGCCGTTATGGCGATATCGCCGGCAAGCGATCCTCCGGAAATGCCGCCGGTGCCCGAGGGCACAAAATAGGCGCCGGCGACGCCGCCCTTGGTGCCGCTGCCGGTATAGGTGGCAGAACCGGAGGTCGGCACATTGGCGAGCGGCGTGCCGGACCCTGTGGCGGCGGTACCCAGATAGGCAATACCGCCGCTTGCCGGCGTATAGGCCCAGGCGCCGGCCGCGGTGTAATTCAGGACGGAAATCGTCAAGACCACCTTGCTGCCATCGGCCAAGGTGGTGGGGGTGCCATCGGCGTGGACATTGGTAGCGGTCAGCCCGATGGCGGGGATGCTCACATCGAACAGCGGGACGGTGCCCGATGCCATTCCCCGGAATGTCACGGTGCCGCTGTTACCCGTGCCCGCGGCCTCGACCGTCGTCGAGCTCGCCTTCACCGCCGGGCCAACCAAGCCGAACACGGTCCCGCTGGGTGGCAGATTGGTGGTGAAATTGAAAGTCGGTGAGCCTTGGATCGCCACGTTGGGATGATCCGGCGCCCCGATGGAGACGGTCGGCGTCGTGGTCGTATTGCCCGAAGTATTCCCGGACGTATTTCCGGTCGTGTTACCGGACGTGCTGCCCGTGCCGGTGTTCAGCGCGGCACCGCTGCCACCGCCGCCGCCCGAACAGGCAGCCAAAGCCAGCAGACAAAAAGAAGACACAAGGCCTACGGCCTTTTTGGACGTTTCCATGACTCTCCCCGCGAGGTTCGGAGTCATGGAATTCCCAGCCCCCACGTCCAAACCTTGCGGGGACCGTAATCAAAAAATGGAACGCCGCAAGTCCTTGCCCGTCCCGTTAACCAGTAAATCGCAAGAATATTTTCATCTATGCTTGCAGATGATCTGACAATTCTTCAGGTGCTTAAATTTCACACCCGGCAGAAGCCATTCAAGATTACTTGTGGTGCTGCAAGCGGGTGTTCACCAGCTGGAAGAATACCGGCACGAAGAAGATGGCCAGGATCGTGGCGGTGATCATGCCGCCCACCACGCCGGTGCCGATGGCGTTCTGACTGCCCGCGCCCGCGCCATGGGCCAGCGCCAGCGGCGTGACACCGGCGATGAAGGCGATCGAGGTCATCAGAATGGGACGCAGGCGCAGCCGTGCCGCTTCCATGGCGGCATCGAACGCCGAGGCGCCCTTCTTTTCCGCGTCCACGGCGAACTCCACGATCAGGATCGCGTTCTTTGCCGAAAGGCCGATCGTGGTGAGCAGGCCCACCTGGAAGTAGATGTCGTTGAACAGCCCGCGCGCCCATGTCAGCAGCAGCGCGCCCACCACGCCCAGCGGGATCACCATCATCACCGACAACGGGATGGCCCAGCTTTCATAAAGGGCGGCAAGGCAGAGATAGATCACCAGGATCGACAGGGCATAGAGCGCTGGGGCCTGCGCGCCGCTGGCCTCTTCCTGATAGGACAGGCCGGTCAGCTCATAGCCCACGGTCTTGGGCAGTTTGGCGAAGATCTTGTACATCTCGGCCGTGGCGGTGCCGGAAGAAACGCCCGGCTTGCCCGCGCCCAGCAACTCGATGGCGGGAAGGCCATTGTAGCGGGTCAGCGAGGATGGGCCGGTCACCCAGCGGCTGGTGGCAAAGGAGGAGAAGGGGGCCATGGTGCCCGTGGCGCTCCTCACATACCAGCGGTTCAGGTCTTCCGGTGTCATGCGGAAGGGCGCATCGCCTTGCATATAGACGCGCTTGACGCGGCCGCGATCGATGAAGTCGTTGATATAGGTCGAACCCCAGGCGGCGCTGAGCGTGGAATTCACATTGGTCAGCGCCACGCCCTGGCTGTTGGCTTTGGCCTGATCGATGTCCACGTGCAGCTGCGGGGAATCTTCCAGCGCATTGGGCCGCACAAAGGCCAGCAGCGGATCCTGCATCGCCATGCCCAGCACCTGGTTGCGGTACCCCATCAGCGCGGTGTGGCCGACATTGGCCCGATCCTCCAGGAACAGGTCAAAGCCCGAGGACTGGCCCAGCTCCTGCACCGAGGGCGGCACCAGGGGATAGATCTGCGCATCGCGAATGCCCATGAAGGCGCCGAAGGCGCGCTGCGCCACCGACTGGGCGCTGTTCTTGAAGCCCTTGCGCTGATCCCAGTCCCGCAAATGCGTGAAGGCCAACCCCATATTCTGGCCGGCGCCCGAGAAGCTGAAGCCGGCCACCACGAAGGTGAATTCGACATTGGCTTTCTCGGTCTCATTGAAATATTTGGAGACCTGCTGGGCGACCGCCAGGGTGCGCTGCTGTACGGCACCCACCGGCAAGGTGATCTGGGTGATGATGAAGCCCTGGTCCTCGTCCGGCAGAAAACCGGTGGGCAGGCGGATGAAGATGAACGCCATCACGCCCATGATCGCGACATAGGCGATCATGGTCCCCCAGGTGCGGTGCAGGAACCAGGCGGCCCGGCGCTGATACCAGGCGCGGAAGGCCTCGAAATTGCGGTTGAAGGCGTCAAAGAAGAAGCCGTGCTTGAGATGGCCTTCACCTTCCACCGGCTTGAGGAGGGTGGCGCAGAGCGAGGGCGACAGCACCAGGGCCACCAGGATCGACAGCGTCATGGCCGCGACGATGGTGATGGAGAATTGGCGATAGATGACGCCGGTCGAGCCACCGAAGAAGGCCATGGGCAGGAACACGGCCGTCAGCACCAGGCCGATGCCGATCAGGGCGCCGGTGATTTCCTGCATGCTCTTGAGCGTGGCCTCGCGGGGCGGCAGGCGCTCCTCATGCATGATACGCTCGACATTCTCCACCACGACGATGGCGTCATCGACCAGAAGCCCGATCACCAGCACCAGGGCGAACAAGGTCAGCGTGTTGATGGAATAGCCGGCTGCCGCCAGCACGCCGAAGGTGCCCAGCAACACCACCGGCACGGCGATGGCCGGGATCAGGGTGGCGCGCCAGTTCTGCAGGAACAGGTACATCACCATCACCACCAGGGCGATGGCTTCGATCAGGGTCACCACCACGTCATGGATGGACAGGCGGATGAAGGTGGTGTTGTCCACCGGATAGATCATCTTCATGCCCGGCGGCAGCGAGGCTTTGAGTTCTTCCGCCTTGACCTTGACGGCATCCACGGTCTTCAGCGCATTGGCGCCGGGCGCCAGCATGATGGCGACACCGGCGGCGGGGTGGCCGTTGAACAGGCTGGTGATGCCGTAGGAATCGGCACCGAGCTCGACGCGCGCCACATCACCCAGATGCACCACCGCGCCGCTGGGATCGGTCTTCAGGATGATGTTGCGGAACTGCTCCGGCGTCTGCAGGCGCGACTGGGCTGTGACGGTGGCGTTGAGCTGCGCCCCCGGCGTGATCGGCTGCTGACCGATCTGGCCCGCGGAAACCTGGATGTTCTGGGCTTGCACCGCTGCCGACACGTCCGACGGCTGCAAAGAGAAATTGTGCAGCTTGAAGGGATCCAGCCAGATGCGCATGGCGTATTGGGCGCCGAACACGCGCGTCGAGCCCACGCCCGGCACGCGGCTCAGCGGATCGTTCATCTTGCTGGTGATGAAGTCGGAAATGTCCACATTGTCGTAGCGTCCGGTATCGTCGTAGATGCCGACCACGATGATGAAGTTGGGCTGGTTCTTGGCCACGACCACGCCGAGCTGCTGCACCTGGGACGGCAGCAGCGGCACGGCTGCCTGCACCTTGTTCTGCACCTGCACCTGGGCGATGTCGGGATTGGTGCCCGGCGCGAAGGTGGCCGTGATGGTGGCGGTGCCATCGGCGTTGGAGGTCGAGGAGAAGTATAGCAGATTGTCCAGGCCCGTGAGCTGCTGCTCGATCACCTGGGTGACGGCATTCTGAACGGTTTGGGCGTCGGCGCCCGGATAGGTCGCACTGACGACCACCGCCGGCGGGGCGATGGTGGGATATTGCTCGATGGGCAGGCTGAAAGCGGCGATGCCGCCCGCCAGCATGATGACGATGGCCAGAACCCAGGCGAAAACCGGGCGATCTATGAAGAATTTCGACAAGCCCATTTTATTTCTTCGCTTCCATCACCTGTGGCACCACGGGCATGTCGGGCTGTATTTTCGACAGGCCCTCCACGATCATGCGGTCGCCGGGCTTGAGGCCGGACAGCACCTGCCATTGACCATCCACGGAACGGCCGGTCTTTAGCACGCGCAGGCGCGCGATGTTCTTGTCGTCCACCACCAGCGCGGTCGGCTCGCCCTTCTCGTTGTGGCTGATCCCTTGCTGGGGCGCGAGAATGCCGTGCGGGTCTACGCCCTGGTTGATGGTGGCACGCACGTAGAGGCCTGGCAGCAGAATGCCATTGGGATTGGGAAAGATCGCGCGCAGGCGCACGGCGCCGGTCGAGGGATCGACCGTCACGTCCGTGAACTGCAGCTTGCCTTCCAGCGGATAGATGCTGCCATCATCCAGCTTCAGGGTAACCTTGGCGGTCAGGGGGCCGCTCTGGTTGACGGCGCCCGCCTCCACGGCCCGCCGCAGCGCCACCAGTTCGGAGCTCGACTGATCGACATCGACATAGATGGGATCGAGCGTGGAGATGGTGGTCAGTGCGGTAGCCTGCTGCGCCGTCACCAGCGCGCCCTCGGTCACGGTGGAGGCGCTGATACGCCCGCTGATCGGCGCGGTGATGCGGGTATAGTTCAGATTGATGCGCGCGCTATCGGCATTGGCCTTGGCCTGCAGATAGGCGGCGCGGGCATCGTCCACGTCCTGCGGCGCGATGGCATTTTCGGCCAGCAGGCGCTGATAGCGCTCGGCCTTGATCTTGGTCGAGGCCAAGGTCGCCAACGCATTATCCAAAGTGGCGCGATACGGCGCCGGATCGATCTGGTAAAGCGGATCGCCCTTCTTGACGGTCGAGCCTTCCACGAACAGGCGCTTCAGGATGATGCCCGACACCTGGGGCCGAATCTCGGACACGGCAAAGGGACTGGTGCGGCCGGGCAGATCGGTGGTGAGCGTCACCGGCGCTTCCTTGATCACCACCACGCCCACCATGGCAGGCGGCATCTTCTGCTGCGGGGGCTGACCGCACGCCGTCAGGGCAAAGCTCAACGCCAGGCAAAATGCCGGCAAAGCATGACGCAACATCAAAACCCCCGAATGATACCTTGTCAGGATGACGAACGGCCGGAGCCGTTTCAGACATGCCCGTGCGTATAAAGCAGACGGTCCCCCGCCCGCACCCCTAAATATGTGCGGGTGCGAGAATTGGAAGAGGGGAATCCGACCAAAGTGCGACTAAGGCCGATTCTACGGCCGCCGCGTTGTCAATTTGACACAAGCGAGCCTTGGTCTGGCGGCGTAAACTCGCATCAGCCGGGCACAAAGCCTGCTCAACATACCAGCCCAAATGTTTGCGGAAAATTCTCAATCCCAGCGCATCGCCATAGAAGCGCAGCGTGTCCGTGAAATGTTCAAGCGCGATGCCTAAGCGTTGTGCAAGCGAGGGCTCGGCCATCCCGGCATTACCGTTCAGGGTTTTGTCGAGAGCCGAGGCGATCCAGGGCCGGCCATAAACACCCCGCCCGATCATCACAGCATCGGCGCCTGATTGTGACAGCGCTGTACGGGCGGACGCCGCATCAGTGATGTCGCCGTTCACAATCACCGGAACGCGCACCGCTTTTTTAACATCCGCCACCGCCCACCAGTCCGCGTTGCCGCCATAGAATTGCTGGCGGGTGCGGCCATGCACGGTGATGGCTTTGACGCCCAGCTTTTCGGCCATGGCTGCGATCTCGGGCGCATTGCGGCTGCGGTCATCCCAGCCCAGCCGCATCTTCAAGGTGACGGGGCGGCTGGTGGCATTCACCGCTGCCTCGATCAGGCGCGCTGCCAGTTCAGGTTCGCGCATCAGGGCCGAGCCTGAGAGCGCGCCGGTCACTTCTTTGGCGGGGCAGCCCATATTGAGATCTATCAGATCGGCACCCGCCTCCTCGGCCAGCTTCGCGCCCTTGCCGATCCATTCCGGCGAACGGCCGACAAGCTGGATTACCATCAGAGGCAGGCCATCGCCGATGGCGGCGCGGCGCACCACATCGGGCCGGCCACGGGCAAAGGCATCGCAGGCGACCATCTCGGTGGCGACATAGGGTGCGCCGCAGAACGAGGCGGCGCGGCGGAACGGAAGGTCGGAGACCCCCGTCATGGGTGCGGTCAGCACCCGGCCCGGAATGGTCACATCGCCGATTTGAAGGGCCTGAGACATGGGCGCGGGAGATACTCTCCCGCCCCGGTCTTGTCGAGCGCGTCAGGTTCCGCTGGCGAGGCGGTGGATGCGGCCCGAGCCGCCGATGTCAGTGTTCAACTCCTTGGGATTGGAATGCAGGGTGACATCGCCGGAACCGCCGATTTCCACCTTTGCCTCCTCTGTCGGCGCGATATCGACATCGCCATGGCCGCCGATCTCCACCCGCGCGGTACGAGAAACAACATTGCCGAAATCGGCGCGGCCCGATCCGCCGATCTCGATACTGAGGTCGTCGGCCACACCCTTGGCGATCACGGTGCCGGAGCCGGCAATCTCCAGCCTGGTGGTGTGCGCGGCGAGCTGACCCACTTCGGCGTGGCCTGATCCGGCGATCTCCATCTTGAGGTCGTCAATGGCGACGCTTTGGGCTTTCATGGTGCCGGAGCCGGCGATTTCCATCTTGCCGCTATGAGCCGAGATTTCGCCCAGTTCCATCTCGCCGGAGCCGGCAATGCCAAGCTTGATGCCGTCTTCCAGTTTGCCGCTGGCCTGCACCTTGCCCGATCCCGCGATCTGGATGGTGACGCGCTGTTGCTGAAGTTTGGCAATGGTCAGGCGCCCGCCGGTCACTTCGAATTTTTCGAATTCGCGGCCGGGCAGGGTGATGACAAGGTCCCTGGTGCGATCGCGCCAACCGCGGCAGTCCAGCTCGACCGTTCCCTTGCGGATGCGCAGATGTGCCAAGACCTGCGGGTCGCCGCTCGCCTGCAACCTGTCGCCGCTGCCGGGCGTGTAGCTGGCCCGGCCCAGCAGATTCAGACCGGCGCGGTCGCTGCCATCCCAGTCCATCTCACGGCTGGCCGCCGTGGCGCCGGGGGCCGCTTCACAGCGCGGCCGGCCATCGAACAGGGAAAAGCCGTCCCAGCCCTCGCTGAAACCTTTTTGGTCGATGGCGCCGGCCGCCCCCATGCATACGGCGGAAGCGCCAAGGCCGATCAGGGCGATAAGAGCAAGTCTGTGCGCCATGTCTGTCTCCTTCGTGTCAGCCGCCGGCCGGGATGTTGTGGATGCGGCCGGAGCCCGCGATATGGGTCTCCAGCTTCTTCGGATTGGTGTGCAGGTTGACGTCGCCGGAGCCGGCAATATGGATGTCGGCTTCCTCGGTCGGCGCGATGTCGGTGTTGCCGCTGCCGGCGATATGCACCTCCACCACGTCGGCATGTACCTGGCCGATATTGATATCGCCCGAACCGGCGATATGCACCTCGGCGTTCTGGACTTTGCCGTCAGCCCTGATGGACCCCGAGCCGGCGATGGCCAGTTTGACGCGGTCCTGGTTCAGCTTGTTCAGCCACAGATCACCGCTGCCGGCGATGCCGAACCTGTTGAACTGCCGGCCCGGCAAGGTGACGGTGAGGTTGCTGCCTCTGTGCCAGCCGCGGCAATCCAGTTCCACCCGACCGTCACGCACGCGCACATGTGACACCAGCGCCGCATCGCCGCTGATATGCAGCTTGTCATCGGTACCGGGCGTGTAGGTGGTGTGACCGGGAATGGAAAGGCCGACATGGTCGCTGCCGTCCCAGTCCAGATCGCGGCTGGTAATGACGTCGCCGCCAGACTCGGTCTCGCAGCGGGGTCTGTCGCCATCAAACAGGGCCGCGAAGCCTCCGCCGGCGGCAAAATCCCGGCTGAAGTCCCGCCCTTCCAGGGCGCCACCGGCGCCGAGGCAGACGGCGGAGATGGTGATGCCGGCGATGGCGACGATGGCGAGCTTGTGGACCATTTTCGTCTCCTTCAGAGCGAGGCGTTGGCGGAATCGAACAGGCGGAAGTGCAGCCGCGCATAGCGGATCAGGAGCTTGGCAATCATCTCCGTCAGCCACAGCAGCAGCGCGCCGCCGCCCACCGCGCCGGTGATCAGGCCGATACCGATCAGGGCCTGGGCCAGGGGATTGCCCATCGCGGTTTCCCAGCCGAACGGGAGCAGGTTGAACAGGAGATAGCTGCCGCCCACGATGCAGCCCAGGCACGCCACCGATAGGGCGAAGAAGATGGCAGCCAGGGCGCAGAGGAAGGGCAGCAGGAAGACGAAGTCGATGGTGGCCAGGCCCAGAAGCGCCAGAACCACGCCCAGGAAATTGCCGGCGCTACGGTTCTCTTCCCAGCGCTTGAAGCCGGCTTCCGCACGCAGCTCTCGCGCCAGGCGCTGGGGATCGCCCAGGGCGGCGGCCACTTCATCCTCGCTGCGGCCGTCGGCGGCGCCATCGGCGAAATGGCG
>CAYQZM010000136.1:0-15862 GCA_964421935.1 uncultured Rhizobium sp.
GGTTTCGAAGTTCGCCACCATCCGGTATAAGCCCCAACGCGAACTTCGAAACCAAACGGCACTAGGAATCAATAAGTTGCCAGTGTCCTTCGATTCCGAAATTCGCTCGGAGATCGATATCAAGATCATGCGAATTTCGGAATCGGGACACTGGCCGGCCCGCCCTTTGTCACGCGAGAATACAACTTGTCACATGCCTCGTCACATTCCGGGCAAGGTCGGCACCGTCCAGGGAATTACATAGGCCTGCAGCATCACCATAAGGCCGACCAGCACGCCCCAAAACACGGCGTAAGGAAAGACGAAGCGCAGAATCTTGCCTTCGCTGCCCTCCCAGCCAGTGGCCGCCACCGCAATGACGATGGAGGCGATGGCGATGATCTTGCCCATACAGCCGCCCGTGGAGTTCGCGGCCGCCATCAGCACCGGATTGAAGCCGGCCTGGTGAGCGGCAACCACCTGAAGACCGCCGAAGAGCACGTTGGCCGACGTATCCGAGCCGGTTGCCGCCACGCCCAACCATCCCAGCACCGCGCTAAAGAAGGGAAAGAATGCGCCGGTGGCGGCGAAGGCCAGCCCCAAGGTTGCCTGCATGCCCGAAGATCCCGTCAGGGTGGCCAGCGAAAGCATCAAGGTGATGGTGATCAGGGCGAAACGCACCGCATACCAGGTCTTGAACCAGCGCGTCACCAGCGCCGCGGGCGAAAAGCCCATCAGCAGGCCTGCGATGATCCCGGAAACGAGCACCCCGGTTCCGGAGTAGGACAGGAACGTAAAGGCGAAGACGCCCGCCTGGGCCGTTGGCGTGCGCACCACCGGTGGCATCGCCATGATCATCTTGTCCAGGCCGGGGATGGGGAATTTCGGCGCGAACAGAACCCCAGCCAGATGCTTCCAATAATCCGACGCCCAGAAAGCCAGGACAAGGCAGAGGATCACCCAAGGCAACCAGGCATCGAACACCTGTTTGCCACTGGGCAGTTCCTCCAGCGGCGCTGGCGCTTTCATGTCGCTGTGACTGTCATCGGCATAGCGCGCGGTGGGATCGGTCATGATCTCCGCCGGCTTCCAAACGCGCAGGAACAAGACCATGGAGGCTAGCGAGATGCCGCCCGCGGCCACGTCGACGATGAACGGGCTGACGTAATAGGAGAAAATGAATTGCGGGATGGCAAAGGATAACGCCGCCACCAGGACGGCAGGCGTCACGGCGAAGGTCTTTTTCCAGCCGCAGAACACCCACAGCATGAAGAAAGGCATCAGGAAGGAGAAAGGCACCGACTGGATGCCGATCGCTTTGCCCAAGATCACGGTGTCGATGCCGGAGGAGGCGGACAAGCCAATGATCGGCGCGCCTATGGCGCCGAACGCCACCGTGGCGGTATTGGCAAAAAGCGCCATGGCTGCCGAGGTCAGGGGCGAAAAGCCCAGGCCCATCATCATGGCGGCACAGACGGCGACCGGGGTACCGAACCCGGCCGCGCCTTCGAAGAAGGCGCCGAAGCAAAAGCAGATCAACAGGATCTGCAGGCGCCGGTCGCCGGTGATGCGGCCCAGGGAATGCTGGAAGACGGCAAAGAGTCCCTTTTCGACCGTCAGGCGATACAGGAACAGCACGTTCAGAATGATCCAGCCGATCTTGCAGAACCCGTCCACCGCGCCCAGGGCTGCCGACTTGACCGCCATCTCCATCGGCATGGTGAAGACGAAACTCGCCACCAGGATGGTCAGGACCAGGGCAATCGCTGCCGCCCAATAGGTCTTCACCTTGTTAGAGGCGATCATTCCCAGCAGCAGCACGATCGGCAAAGCCGCGACCGCCGTGGACAGGAACTTGTTGTTCAGCGGGTCGTAGACCTGATGCCAGATTTCCATGCGCAAATACCCCTCATCGCCCCCGGGGCGAAGCCCAGGTTCCCATTGTTGCCGGACCTTAGAGCAGGAAAACGCTCGCTGTCATGCGGACATAGGGATTTTTATGAAGAAAGTCGGGCAGTTAGCTGTTGCACTGCAGCAAGAGGCGCGATCCCGCCTCGCGAGCGATGTTGCGGCAGATGATGGTGGCCACCGCTGCGCACTTAAATTGAGGCAAGGCTGACCGCGGCTATACGTTCCAAGTGGACGCGACGTGGGTGGGATCGTCCTGCGAACTGCGCTCGGCCATCAGGAAGCTGTAATAGCCGCAGCCGCCCCCCGGATATTCCCGGCAGATGGTGGGGCGGGCGGTATAAATGGTGCAGCGGCGCTCCTTGGTATCAAAGAACTGGCAGATCTTACCGAAGTGCGGATCGGCCTTGCGCCGCATGGCGTACTTGGCGTCCGGATCCACCTTGGTGAATTTCTTGCGCGCGGCTTCGAAGTCCAGGCCGAAATGGCGGCCCAGCCGTTCCACGTCCCGCTTGGTGAGCTGGATCAGCGGATAGGAGCAGCAATAGCCCGGACATTTGGCGCAATTGTAGGATGGCATGCGGTAACCCGGCTCAAATCAGGTGAGCTCACGACTTAGCATGAACGCGCGGCGGCGCCATGCGGCTCCAGCCTATGGCGACGCGATGACGCGCCGGTGACGCGGCTGTGACCGCCTGTCCTAGAATTGCCATTGTCAGCGCGCTATCAAAAGCCAATGGCCAATCATCCCATCTTCTTCGATGCGTCCGGGCGTCGGGCCGCCCGGATCAAGGTCGTGGCATGGGCGGTCGGCATCGCGCTCCTGGTAATCCTGGTTGGTTTCGCCACCAGCCTGGCTCTCGCGCCAAAGACGACAGGCCTAAATCTGCCGGGCGCGCGTACCATCACGCCGCCGAACTTGGTTAAGCGTGCTCAAAAGCCAGGCCTTCTGCTGCGCGCCGAACGGCTGGCCGCGGCGGCCCGCAAACGCCGGCTGGACGACATCGCCAAGTTGCACCCCGCGCAGGGGGCGCTGCCCAGCCGGGTGCTGCCCGCCATCCTCAAGCCGCAACCGGGGCGGCCGCTCGCGATCGGCTTCTACACCAACTACAGCAAGGACGACCCGAGCTGGCCGTCGCTGAAACGCTCGCTGAAGAAGCTGGACTGGGTGGTGCCGCTCTGGATCACCTTGGACGGGCCGGATCTCAAATTCCACACCTGGATCGACAAGCGTGGGCTGGATTTCATGCACGCCACCAAGCCCGGCGTGGCGATCCTGCCCATGATCCAGAATGCTACGGGCGGCAAGTTTGACGGCGCGGGGCTGGCGAAACTCCTGGCCGACCGCAGACGCAGCAACCAGCTTCTGGACCAGATCACCCGCTTTGTCGCGGCGGGCAAGTTCCAGGGCGTGACTATCGACTTCGAGGAGGTCCCCTCCGGCGCACACAAGGATCTCGAGGATTTCCTCACACGCCTGTCGGCGGCCTTTGCCCCGCATGACTGGATCATCGCCCAGTCGGTGCCCTTTGACGACGATGATTGGCCGTACCGCACCTATGCCGACATCGTCGATTACACCATCCTGATGGCCTACGACCAGCATGAGGACCAGAGCGATCCGGGTGCGGTGGCGGGTGAGGACTGGTACGAGCGGGTCCTCGACAAGCGCATGAAGCAGCTGCCGGCGGATTCGACCATCATCGCCATCGGGTCGTACGGCTATAACTGGGTGAAGGGCGGCACCACCCTGGTCGACAGTTTCGAAGACGCCATGACCCAGGCGCGCGACAACAACGCCCAGGTGCAGTTCGATTCCGCCACCAACAATCCGCATTTCAGCTATGATGACAATGACGGCACCCACCAGGTCTGGTTCCTGGACGCGGTTACGGCCTTCAACCAGATGCATGCCGCCGATCCTTACCGTCCGGCCGGCTATGCCTTGTGGAAGCTGGGCTTCGAGGATCCGTCCCTCATTCCCCTGATGGGCCGGCCTTATAACGCCCCCGCGCCGGCCAGCCTGAAGCACATCGCCAACAATGTTGAGAATGTGGACTATGACGGCGCGGGAGAGTTCCTGCGGGTGGAAGGCGATCCGGCGCTGGGTTCGCGCTCGCTGACCATCGAACCGGGCACCGGCGACATCATCGATGAAAGCTATGACAGCCTGCCCACCAGCTACATCATTCGCGCCGGCGGCGCGATCAAAGGCAAGCTGGCGCTGACCTTCGATGATGGGCCCGATCCGGACTGGACGCCCACGATCCTGAAGATCCTGAAGGACAAGCATGTGCCCGCGGCGTTCTTCATGATTGGCTCCAATATGGAGGCCCATCCCGGCCTGGTGCAGCAGGTGCTGGCCGACGGCCATGAGGTGGGCAATCACACCTATACCCATCCCAATCTGGCGGAGACGTCGGTCGCTGCGACCCGGCTGGAGCTGAACGCGACCCAGCGCCTGTTCCAGGCCCTGACAGGCCGCTCCCTCAGGCTATTCCGCTCGCCCTATCTCAGCGATTCCCATCCTTCTGACGCCGACGAGATCGAGCCGATCAAGCAGGCCCAGGCGCTGGGCTATATCGAGGTCACGTCCAATCTCGACACGCTGGATTGGGAACCGCTGACCGTGCCCCAGATGATGGGCAATGTGTACAGGGCGCTGAACAATCCCAATCGCGATCTGCGCGGCAATGTCATCCTGATGCACGATTCGGGCGGCGATCGCAGCAAGACGCTGGTCTTGCTGCCGCAATTGATCGATTCCCTGCGCGCCAAAGGCTATCAGTTCGTGCCGCTATCGGAGCTGGTGGGCAAGAGCCGCGACGATGTGATGCCGCGGCTACCCCTGACCATCTCGCTCTACGCCGACCGGGCGGTGTTCCTCACCATCAGCTATGTGGCGCAGTTCCTTTATTACTGCTTCCTGGGCGCGATCGTGCTGGGTGTGGCGCGGCTGCTGGCACTGGCGGGTTTGGCATTGTGGAAACGGATGAAAGGACTGGGCGTACCCGCACCTGCGGATGGTCCGCCGCCCGTGGTGACGGTGCTGATCCCCGCCTTCAATGAAGAGAAGGTCATTGTCGCGACCGTCGAGCGCATCCTGAGCAGCGACTATCCCGACATGGATGTGCTGGTGATCGATGACGGCTCCAAGGATCACACCGCCTATATCACCCGCTCCCATTTCATGAACGACAAGCGGGTGAATGTGTTGTCCATTCCCAATGGCGGCAAGGCCAATGCCCTGAATGTGGGATTGGCCAATGCCCGCGGCGAAGTCGTGGTGGCGCTGGATGCCGATACCCAGTTCGAACGCACCACCATCTCCCGGCTGGTGCGCTGGTTCAGCGATCCGGAAATCGGCGCGGTGGCGGGCAATGCCAAGGTCGGCAATCGCATCAACATGATCACCCGCTGGCAGGCGCTGGAATATATCGTGGCGCAGAATTTGGAGCGCCGGGCACTGTCGGCGCTGGATACCTTGACCGTGGTGCCGGGCGCGGTCGGGGCCTGGCGCCGCGATGTGCTGCGCGAGCTGGGCGGCTTCCCCGTCGATACCTTGGCGGAAGACCAGGATCTCACCATCGCCATCCAGACGCGCGGCTATCGCGTCCAGTTCGACCCCACCGCTGTCGCCTGGACCGAGGCGCCGGCGACCGTGAAGGGCCTCGCCAAGCAGCGTTTCCGCTGGGCTTACGGCACCTTGCAATGCTTGTGGAAGTACCGCCGCATCACCTTCAACGCCGAGTATGGCGAGCTGGGCCTGGTGGCGCTGCCGCAGGTCTGGCTGTTCCAGATCGTGCTGACCACGCTTGCTCCGGTGGCCGACCTGCTTCTGGTCTGGCAGCTGATCGCCGAATACATCAATTACGCCCAGCATGTCGGGACCTATACCGGCGACAATCTCAGGATCGTCGGCATCTATTATGCGGTCTTCATTGTGGTGGACCTGCTGGCCGCGATGGCCGGCTTCGTGATGGAAAAGAGCGAGGATTGGCGGCTGCTCTGGTGGCTGCCGCTGCAACGCTTCGGCTATCGCCAGATCATGTACTATGTGGTGGTGCGCTCGCTGTGGACGGCGCTGCGCGGCCCCTTTGTGGGCTGGGGCAAGCTGGAACGACACGGCACGGTGCGGGCGCGGGCCTAGTTGGGTACGAGGAAAGCGCCGTTATCGTCACTGTGATGGACGCGGTAGTGCGCCGCGATGGCGGCGCGGATCTGCGGCCCCAGCGCATCCAGATCGTTCAATTGCAGAGTGGCGAAGTGGCGCGTGACGATAAGCTGTGTCAACGGCCTGGGATCCCGCGCACGTGTTTTGATCTCCTGGCCGACATTGAAAACGTCCACCTCCGCCTGCTTGCCGGCCCACAGGCAGAGCGAAAGCTGATCGCACAGAGCCGGACCCGGTCGGCTTTTTAGAAAGGCGATATCTGCGGGCGCTTGCGCGCGGAAGGCGCGGGTGAAGAAGAAATTATTGTCGTGGAAGGTGACGGCCAGAAACAGGATCAGCGGCAGGGCGGATGCGGCCGCCAATTCGGGCCAACGGCCGCGATCCATTGCAAGCCCCAAGGTCATGGCCAGCGCGATCGCCAGATCGAAGAAGGCATTGGCATCCACGCCATCGCCGCCGGCAAAGCCCAGTCCCAGGACCAGTGCAATGGCGGTGTAAAGTCCGCAGAGCAGGCCGGCACGATCGGGCCAGATGCCGGCGGCGGCGCCCAGGGGCAGCAGCACCCACCACAGCCGCGTCGCCGCCGCGACGATGTTGGAAAAGGCCCAGAGCCGCGGCGAGGCCAGTTGATCGAGCAGGCTGAAGCCGAAATGGAGCTGGAAGGCGATGAGGAACGCCAGCACGATCGCTGCCATCCAGAGCAGGAAGGAAAAACCGGCCCGATAGTCCTGCCAGATCAGCCACAAGGCCCCGGCCAGCGGCAGCGCCAGCAAGTTGTGCTTGATGAAAAGGCTGACGGCAAAGAGCAGGGCCGAGAGGATCAACCGCTCGCGCAAAAGCAGCAGCAGCGCGGCCAGTTGCAGCGCATGGCCCAGCAATTGCGGATCATTGATGCCGGCATAATCGCTGGTGACCAGCACCACGGCAGAGAAGAACAGGCCTGCGAAAGCGGCCGGTATCCACTGGCAGCGCATCAGGCGCAATGCGATGGCGATGGCGCCGCCCGTGGCGACAAAGGTCAGCATGGACAGCCAGCGGCCCATGACGATCACATCATGGCCGTGACGGGTCAGCGCGGCCGTCAGATAGAAGAACAGCGGCGGATAATTGTTGACCATCAGGCTTTGCGGCGGCGGATAAAGCGCCTGGCCGGCCATCAGGGCCAGGGTGTGGGCCGCGTTCCAGCCTTCGTTGGGATCAAGCGGCACAAGGACGGGAATGGCCAGCAGGTCGCGGACGAACAGCGGCAGCACCGCCAGCAGCAGCACGGCGATGCCGGCCTCACTGAGGGTCAGCGACGGCTTCACCGGCAGCTCCTGTCGGGCACGATGTCATACAAGGAAAAGAAACTGCCGGCATGGCGCAATTTCAGCATGGGCGGGACAGGGGTGCGCTTGCCATCCAAATGCACCAGCACCGCGATGTCGAAGTGACACTGGAAGTGGTTAAGATAGGGTACATTCTGCTTCATTTCGTCGTCAGCATCCATCTCGCCGCGCGCCAGGAAACCCAGTTCGTTCACATCGGGGGGTGACCCCTGTTCGGCGGTGGCGGCGGCATAGCGCGCATAAGGCGGATTCAACTGCACCACATGCTGGCCGCGGGTGGTGAAGAGCAAGGGGGTAAAGACCCCGCGCGCAGGGATGGCGAATTCGGCCATGTGCCAATAGGGCTGGTCCGAGCGATCACCGATGGCGCTGCCATCCAGCACGGTGAGAAGGCGGCTGCCGTGCGGGATTTCCTCCAAGACCGCCTCGAATTCGCGATATTGCCTGTCATAGCCCAGCCAGCTTTGCGCCAACAGCCAGCTATGCCAGCCGATCAGGCCCAGGGCGATGAAAGCCAATGCGGTGCGCACCTTGGGGCCCATCGGCAACTCGGCGGACGCAAACAGCAGGGCGCCGAACACCGCCGGCAGCCTCAGATGCACCGCCCATCCGCCCATCGCCCATTCCGGCGCCAGCAGCGCGCCCAGCAGCAACAGGCCCAGGGTGATGCGCATGGCGGGATGGATGCGCGCGTTGCGCAGGACAAGAGCGATGGCAAGGCCGCAGAACAGAAGTGCGGGAAGAAGATAGGCACTCTGGTCGAACGCAAACTGGATCAGGCTTTCATAACGGTCCTGCATCGTCTCCAGCAGGTTGAACTGAAGCCCGACATCCTCGCTGGCGGGAGGCTTGAGCAGGAAGAAGGCGAGGGCCGCCGGCAGGTAGAGCAGAGCGATGCGGGCGGCGCGTAAGGTGAGCAGCCGCCTATTGCCATTTTCCAGGCGCAAGTTCTGGGCCAGTTCAAAGCCCGCCAGCATCAACAGCAGGCTGGCAACCGCGAACAGATGGCAGAAGTAAAGAAGGGTGACAGCCATGGCGAAACCGGCGACGCGTCCGGGGCCATTGCGATTTTGGGTGGCGATCCAGCCGGCCAGGATGGCAAAGCTCAATCCGGCAGAGAAGTAGTAGTTGAAGAAGCCCCAGACGAAGTTGGCGTTATAGGCAAAGAAGGCGCCGAACAGGGGCGCGATGCCGGTGCGGCCATAAAGGGCGCGATGCACCGCGCCTGGTCCTAGTACCCAGAGAAAAATGGCGCCGGTCAGAAAGAGTTTGGTGGCCGCTACCAGGCCGACAGCCTGGGCCAGCAGCGGCACCAGGACTTCCGCTGCCAGATTGGGCACGAAGGCCCAGTGCAGGTGATAGATATTGCCGTTCGCGGCGCCCGAAGCGCCGTGATGGAAACTGACCTGTTCGATCAGGGCAAAGCTGGCCAGGTGGGCCGGATAATCGGGCATGGCCGGTGCCCACACCGACCAGAGCGGCACGGCCATGAGCAGGGCCGCCGCCAGCAAGGTGACACCGGTCAGGCGGCTTTCCGGCCAGTGCCGCGGCGTCCAGATCGGCTCCCCCGCCATCGGCGCCAGAATCCCTTTTTTTGCGCCGTGATAATAAGAGAAATGCGGAATCTTCCGCTAATGAAAATCCCTGGACGGCGGCAGGATGCGCACGTCGCGGGGATGACGATGGACCGGTTTGGGGGTGGGCAACTCCTGGCCGGCCAGAAGCCGCAAATCGGCGCTGCGATCGATCAACCGCTCGGCCATCAGATGCGCAATCCCTTCGGGGCTTTTCTGCACCTTTCCTTCCGCCAGAAGCAGGCGCGCGCCCATGATTTCCTTGCGGAAGCGGTCAAAGATGCGTTCCCACACCACCACATTGCAGATTCCGGTCTCGTCGCTGAGGGTGATGAAACAGGTGGTGCCTTCGCCGGGGCGCTGGCGCACCAGCACCACCCCGGCACAGTGGACTGATGCACCATCCTTCAATAGGCCGACACCCTTGCAGCTTGTAATGCCTTCGGCCTTGAAGCGGGGGCGCAGGAACTGGGTGGGATAGGCCTTCAGCGACAGACGCATGGTCTGGTAATCGGCCAGCACATGTTCGCTGAGCGGCATCGCCGGCAAGGGCGCGATCTTTTCCGCGCCCTGTTCTGGCGTCGCCCGTGGCGCGAACAAGGGCAGTGGATTGTCATCCGGCAGCCGGCGCACTGCCCACAATCCTTCGCGCCGATCCAGGCCGAAGCCGCGGAAGGCGTCGGCCTCCGCCAGGGTCACCAGGGCGCGTTTGGAAAGCCCGGTGCGCCGCACGAAATCGGCGAAGCTCCGATAGCCATAGCCGCGCGCATTGGCGATGGTATGGGCGTCGTTTTCTTTGAAACCATCGATCTGGCGCAGGCCCAGCCGCAGGCATAGGTCACCTTTGGTGTCACGTTCCAGGGTGCAATCCCAATGGCTAAAGGCGACATCCGGTGCCAGCACCGTGACGTTGCCATTCTCCCGCGCGCAGCGCACGATTTCGGCCGGCGCATAGAAGCCCATGGGCTGGGAATTCAGCAGCGCCGCGGCGAAGGCGGCGGGATGGTGTTTCTTGATCCAGGCCGAAACATAGACCAGCAGCGCGAAGCTGGCGGCATGGCTTTCCGGAAAGCCATAGCTGCCGAAGCCCTTGATCTGTTCGAAGCAAGATGCGGCGAAAGCCGGATCGTAACCGCGCGCGGTCATGCGGCCGATGAACTTCTCCTGAAAAGTGCCGATGGTGCCGACATGGCGGAAGGTGGCCATGGCGCGGCGCAGGCCATTGGCTTCGTCAGCACTGAATTTGGCGGCGACGATGGCCAGGCGCATCGCCTGTTCCTGGAACAAAGGCACGCCCTTGGTCTTTTTCAGCAGCTCATACAGCTCGTCCGGCGGGCCGTGATCGGGATGCGGTGAAGGAAATTTGATCAGCGAAGGATTGGCGCGCCGCTTGAGATAAGGATGCACCATACCGCCCTGGATGGGGCCGGGCCGCACGATCGCCACTTCTACCACCAGGTCATAGAATTCGCGGGGGCGAAGACGCGGCAGCATGCTCATCTGCGCCCGGCTCTCCACCTGGAAGACGCCGATGGTGTCGGACTTGCACAGCATGTCGTAAACGATCGGATCTTTCTGCGGCACGGTGGCCAGCAACAGCTTGGGCTCGCGTCCGCTCTTTGCATGCGCGTGGATCAGGTCGAAGGCCTTGCGAATACAGGTCAGCATGCCCAGCGCCAGCACATCGACTTTCATGATCTCCAAGGTATCGAGATCATCCTTGTCCCATTCGATGAAATAGCGGTCGTCCATGGCGGCGGGCCCGATGGGTACGGTCCAGTCCAGTTTGTCGCGGGTCAGCACAAAGCCGCCGACATGCTGGGAAAGATGACGGGGAAAACCCATCAGCCGGTTGGCGAAGGTCACGGCCCGTTTGACGGCATGGTTGTATGGGTCCTGCTCGCCCTGCCGCACCTGATATTCTTCCAGTTCATCGCCATGATGGCCCCAGACCGTGTCGGCCAGCTTGCCGGTGACGTCTTCGGTCAGGCCGAAGACCTTGCCCACTTCGCGAATGGCGCTGCGCGGCCGGTAATGGATAACCGTGGCGGTCAGGGCGGCGCGGCGCTTGCCATAGCGGCGATAGACATACTGGATGACCTCTTCGCGCCGCTCATGCTCGAAATCCACGTCGATGTCGGGCGGCTCGCGCCGTTCGGGGTTGAGGAAACGCTCGAACAACACATCGATCTCGGTGGGGTCGACCGAGGTAACCTCCAGGGCGTAGCAGACCACGGAATTGGCGGCCGAACCGCGCCCCTGGCACAGGATGTTCTGGCCGCGGGCGAACTTCACGATGTCATGTACCGTCAGGAAGTAATGGGCGATCTTGCCCTTGGCGATGAAGGTCAATTCTTTTTCCGCCAGGGCCGCTACATGGAGCGGCACGCCATCCGGATAGCGCCATTTCAGGCCCGCCTCGGTGAGATCGCGCAGATGTCCGTCCGGTGTCTTGCCGCGCGGTACCGGCTCGCGCGGATAACGCTGGCCGAGCTGATCGAGGGTGAAGCTGATGCGGTTTGTGAAGCGGATGGTTTCTTCCACCGCCTGTGGCGCATCACGGAACAGACGCGCCATTTCGCCGGCGTCTTTCAGGTGGCGTTCCGCATTGGCCTGAAGCCGGGTCCCTGCCTGCTCCAGAACAAGATGTTCGCGGATGCAGGTGACCACATCCTGCAAATCGCGCTGTTCCGGCGCGTGATAGAGCGCGTCATTGACCGCGATCAGCGGTTTGCCGGTTTCCCGCGCCAGCCTTTTCAGGTCGCGCAAGCGGCGGCGATCCTCTCCGGTATAGAGCATGGAGGCCCCCAGCCAGACGTCAAAATCTAATTTTTCCAGGATCGGTTTTGTCTCCGCCGGAGCAGTGGGCATGACAATCAGAAGCAGGCCGCGCCGGTATTCAGCCAAGTCCGCGAAATCCAGCAAACACTCACCCTTTTCCGCCCGCAGCTTGCCGACCGAAATCAGCCGCGACAGCCGGGCATAGGCCTTGCGGTCTTTCGGATAGGCCAGAATGTCCGGCGTGCCATCCCGGAAGATCAGCCGCGCGCCGATCAACAGGCGCGGTGGTTGCGGCAGCTTCTTCCAGGCTTCATAGGCGCGCACCACACCGGCCAGAGTATTGCGATCGGCGATACCGATGGCGGCGTAGCCAAGTTCAGCTGCCTGTTGGACAAACTCCTTGGGATGGGAGGCGCCGCGCAGGAAAGAGAAATTGGTGGTGACGGCCAGCTCGGCATAACGGGCCGCTACCTTTGTTTCTTCTTCCTTCGGTACCGGCCGGTAATCGGAAAGAACAATGGGCTGGCTCATGCAAAGATGCCTTGCAGGTACCAGCGATCGGCAAAGCCGTCCTCTTTATATAGGCCATCACGATAGAGCCAGAAACGCTGGCCGTCCTTGGTCTCGACACGAAAATAATCGCGTGTCGGACCAGTCTTTTTCCACCATTCCATGGCGATGCGTTCCGGGCCTTCGGCGCGACTGACCTCAAAACGGCATTGGCGCCAGGTAAAGCGGCTGGGTGGTCCGTCCGGTACGGACGCTGCCACAAACGAAACTTCTTCCGGTTTCTCCAGAAAGCGCAGCGGCCGGCGCGGCGGATCGCCGGCCTGGCGTTTCACAGACCATGCGTCATCGCTGGTGAACTCGCGGTCCTGTGCCGGGACAGCAACGGCGGCGGCTTCGGGAATATGCGTATCCTGTGGCACAAAACGCTGGACCTGGGCATCGCCAAAGCGGGCCGCCAGCCGGTCCACCAGGAAATCCACCTGACGGCGAGCATTCTCGCTGCTGTCGAAGCTGACGGTGACAGGATTGGTTTCTTCCGCCAGCAGAGCCTCCAGCCGGATCAGGTCGAAACCGAAGCCGGGATCGAGCGGGTCGGCCAGGGCATCCAGCTTCTGGCGCAACAGCCGCAGCATGATCTTCGGATCGCGCAGCGGCGCCCCGCTGCGGATGGCGATGCGTTCCACCTTGCCGTCGGCGCGGAAGAAAGCCGCTTGCAGCAAGCGCGCGCCTTTGCCTTCGCGTTCCATGATGCCGCTCAAGGATTGCGCCAGGCTGAGCAGCGAAGCGGCGATACTGTCTTCGCTGACGATGGGTTCGGCGAAACGCTGTTCCGCCATCAGGTCGGGCAGGGGGCGGCGCGGCTGCAAGGGCTGTTCTTCCGCGCCCAGTAGCACCCTCAACCGCATGACGAAATTCTTGCCCAACCGTTCCGCCAGCTCGCTCTGCTGACGCTCCGCCACCATGCCGATGGTTTTCAGGCCTGCGTGACGCAGCGCACGCAATGTCTTGTCGTCTGGGTCCAAAGCCGTGATGGAAAGCGGCGTGATCATCTCGATCTCTCTGCCTGGCAAGGCGATCGTGCCGGGCGCATGGCGCGCCAGCGCCCGCGCTGCCAAAAAGGTGCCGGCGATGGCGCCCCGCACAACAAAGCCTTGCTGCGCGATCAGCCCGGTGACAGTGGCCAGCATGGCATTCTCGCCACTGAACAGATGGGCCGCACCGGTGATGTCCAGTAAAAGCCCATCAGGTGAATCCAGGGTCACCAAGGGCGTGAAGCGATCGCACCAGTCGGCGATATGCTCCAGCAGCGCGGCATCGGCTTTCTCATCCGCCGGCATGATGGCGAGCGGCTGCACCATGGCGCGGGCGTTGGCCAAAGGCTGGCCTTTATAAAGGCCCAGCTTCTGCGCGGACCTGTTCAGGCCATAGACATAAAGCGCGTTGTTGGCCTTGTGGCTGACGACCAGCGGGGCTTCAGACCGCGATGGCTCGCGGCGTGAGAGCCGGTCGGTGGGAAGGCGCGGCAGCCACAGCGCCATGATCCGCCGTGTCGAATGCGGCATTCTCAGGATTCCATTGCAAAAGAAAACGGCCCAGCCCACCGGTGCGATGGCGGATGAGTTGGACATCAAAGACCGGGTTGCCCCAATCATCGTCGAAAGACGCGGATGGTGCGCTCGCCACTTGCCAGCGGGTCAGGGCGGCGCTGGGTTCACTCTCTGCGCCGTTACGCAGCAGGATCGGGGTGGCGCCGCTTTCTCCCGCCGCGAAAGCCAGCCGCCGGCTGGCCACCAGGTCCAGACATTTGGGCGCGCCATGGATTTCCAGCAGCAGCGCCCCGACATGGGGGCAGGTCAGAATGTCCGCCGCGGCCGACAGGGATTCGGCGGGATTTTTGGTCCGCACCATGATCAGCTGGCGCGGATCACTGCCCAGTTCGGCCAGGCCCGGGGGTGAAAGAGCGCCATATTCTAGCGCTTCATAATCGGACCGCACCCAGAAGAGGGGCTTGGAACCCGCGGCCAGGATCGCCAAAGCCACGGCAAAACCGCCGGCGCTCCAGCCCTTGGTCAGCACTTCATGCAGCGCGCCCGGTTTCAGGCCGCCACCCAGCACGGCGTCGGCCGATGGCCCTCCCAGAGGGATCGGCATCCGTTCGGGGGGCAGGCCATAGCGCGCCATAAAATGGCGCAATTCCGCCAGCTTTGCGCTTCTGTTCATGATATGTTCTATAATGCGCAGGGGCTGAAAAAGAGTCAATCGCTCGCCGTCAAATTCTCATTTGAAGTTCCTATTTGTGAATCATTCCACGAACGCATAGACACTCATTAAATCTGCGCGTATCTGGCATGTTGCGCCGCAACTGGTGGCGTGATCACATGACGAGTAATTTCTGAGAAACGGGCATTTCCCGGGCTTTCCTTCTTAATTCAGGGGAGGGCGGGAGACCTGCGCCCGGTTCGCATCGTGGTTGGGGTTTGGTTTTGATGGGTTTGCCTCCGAAACAGGGTCTCTACGACCCGCGCAACGAGCATGACGCTTGCGGTGTTGGCTTTGTCGCCAACATCAAGGGCGCCAAGTCCCATGAGATCATCGGACTTGGTCTGCAGCTGTTGATCAATCTCGACCATCGTGGCGCGGTGGGTGCCGATCCGCTGGTGGGTGATGGTGCCGGCATCCTGATTCAGATTCCCGATCCCTTGTTCCGCGAATGGGCCAAGGAAACCGGCGTCAAGCTGCCGCCGCCCGGCCAGTATGCCGTGGCCATGTGCTTTTTGCCGCGCGAAGCCAAGGCGCGCGAGATCGTGGTCAAGCAGTTCGAGCATTTCATCAAGGTCGAAGGCCAGAAGCTGCTCGGCTGGCGCGATGTGCCGACCGATCCGACGGGCTTGGGGAAAACCGTGCTCGATGGCATGCCGCTGATCCGCCAGGCAATCATCGTTGCCGGCAACGGCATCAAGGATCAGGACCATTTTGAGCGCAAGCTGCTGGCCATCCGCAAGCAGACGCAGAACCCGCTGTCCGAGCTCGCCCGCAAGCACAAGCAGCCGGCCATCCAGCAGCTTTACATGCCGTCACTCTCGACGCGCACCGTCGTCTATAAGGGCCTGCTTTTGGCGCATGACGTCGGCCGCTTCTATCGCGACCTGCAGAATCCGCTGACGGTTTCAGCCGTGGCGCTGGTGCATCAGCGTTTCTCCACCAACACCTTTCCGTCCTGGAAGCTGGCGCACCCCTACCGCTACATCGCCCATAATGGCGAGATCAACACGGTGCGCGGCAACGTCAACTGGATGAACGCCCGCCGCCGCGGCATGGAATCCGAATTGCTGGGTCCGGATCTCGACAAGATGTGGCCGCTGATTCCGCACGGTCAGTCCGACACCGCCTGCCTGGACAATGCGCTGGAACTCTTGGTCGCCGGCGGCTATCCGCTGGCCCATGCGGTGATGATGCTGATCCCGGAAGCCTGGGCCGGCAACAAGAGCATGGATGCCAAGCGCCGGGCTTTCTACGAATATCATGCCGCGCTGATGGAGCCGTGGGACGGCCCCGCCGCCATCGCCTTCACCGACGGCCGCCAGATCGGCGCCACGCTCGACCGCAAC
>CAYQZM010000137.1:0-19667 GCA_964421935.1 uncultured Rhizobium sp.
GCGCCGAGGTCGCCGGGCTGCAGCAGCGGCTGGCCGCGAACTCCGGGCGGGTCGTGGAACTGCGCAACCAAGGCGCCGCCGCAGCAGGGGCCTACCAGGAAGCCAAGGCCCATATCACCACGCGCCTGCAGGTGGGCACCACCCGCGGTAACCCCGAGCTGGTGGCCGAATGGAATACGGCCCAGGGCCAGCTGGACGGGCTGTCTTCCAATCTGAACGCCCTCAACGGGGTGGGCACCGACGTCACCAATGACAGCTCCACCGCCCATTTCGCGCTGGATCAGATCAGCGCCACCTTCAATGTCTCCGGCGCCGTCGATGAAGACCACCGCCAGCTGCAGCTTCTGGAAGATGAGACCAGCCAGACCATCGTGATGATCGATCGCCTGCTGAAAGAAGTCTCCGAAGCCATCCAGCGTCAGACGGCCTATATCGCCAGCGAGCGCTCCAATCTCACCACCTTGGCGGCTGCCATCAAGAATGGCGACTTCTATGGCGGCAGTGTGGCCGGCGGGCTGGGCAGTGTGGGACCGCAATCGTCGGCTATGGCCGGCTCGCCGCTGGTCGTGGTCCGCTTCGACCGCCCCAATGTGGACTATCAGCAGATCCTGTACGCGGCGCTGAATCAGGCGCTGCAGAACCGGCCCAGCGCCAGCTTCCAGGTGGTGGCGGTGGCGCCAACGCGCGGCAATGCCGCCTCGGTACAGATTGCCCAATCCACCGCCCGTCGCCATGCCGAAGCAGTGATGCGCTCCATGACCGATATGGGCGTGCCGGCGACCCGTGTGGGGGTGGCCTCCACCACCGATCCGTCCGCCACCGTCAGCGAGGTTCGCGTCTTCGTGCGGTGACAGCTGCTTGAATTCTGCAATGAAGCCCCGCCCACAAGGCGGGGTTTTTTGTTGCACCTGCTTCTATTGTTTGCACGCTTTGCGCCCTACGATGACGCAGCCCGCCGGAGTTCATGCATGCGAATAGTGCGACTTGTTCTTGCCGCCCTGCTGGCGACGGCGCTGCCGCTTGCCGCAGGTGCCGATGTCGCGCCGGGTTACGTTCAGCCCTTCGCCAAGACCGACATGGTCGCCGCGGCCAATCCGCTGGCGGCGGAAGCGGGCCTTGAGATGCTGCGCGCTGGCGGCACTGCCGTGGATGCGGCCATCGCCGTGCAGATGGTGCTGGGCCTGGTCGAACCGGAATCCTCAGGCATAGGCGGCGGCGCCTTCATGCTGGTCTATGATCCCAAGAGCAAAGAGACCACCAGCTTCGATGGCCGCGAAGTGGCGCCCGCCTCAGCGACGCCAACCATGTTCCTGGACGCGGCGGGCAAGCCGCGACCCAAGCCGGAAGCCATTCCCGGCGGGCTCTCGGTCGGCATTCCCGGCGTCGTCGCCATGCTGGAGATGGCGCATCAGAAATACGGCAAGCTGCCGTGGCAACGGCTGTTCCAGCCCGCGATCAAGCTGGCCGACAATGGTTTTCCGGTGGGACCGAAACTGGCGCGCACCATCCGGAATTTTTCGCGCGGCGCCAACATGCCCGACATCCGCGCGCATTTTTATCATGCCGATGGCACGCCGCTGGCCGAAGGCGAGATCTACAAGAACCCGGAATACGCCCAATCGCTGCGGCTGATCGCGGCCGGGGGATCGAAAGCCTTTTACACGGGCCAGATCGCCCAGGCGATCGTGGACAAGGTGCAGCATGCGCCGGTCAATCCCGGCGGCATGACAATGGCTGATCTGGCGGGCTTCAAGGCGCTGGAGCGTCCGCCGGTTTGTGGCGACTATCGCGTCTGGCATCTTTGCTCGATGGGGCCGCCCTCTTCCGGCGGCATCGCCATCGTGCAGATCCTGGGCATGCTGCAGCGTTTCCCGTCGTCGGAGCTTCAGCCCAACTCGCTGAGCGAAGCCCATCTCTTCACCCAGGCCAGCCGCCTGGCCTATGCCGACCGCGCCAAATATGACGGCGATACCGCTTTCGTGGATGTACCGATCAAGGGGCTTCTGGACAAAGGCTATATCGCCAGCCGCGCCGCGCTGATCGATCCCGGGAAAGACATGGGCACGGCCGAGGCCGGCAACCCGCCGCAGAAGCATGCCGAATATGCGCCGCAACGCTCGCCGGTGCTGCATGGCACCAGCCACATGACCATCGTGGACAAGACCGGGATGGTGATCGCCATGACCACCTCGGTTGAATCGGTGTTCGGTGCCGAAGTGATGGTGAAGGGCTTTTTCCTCAACAACACCCTCACCGATTTCTCGCTTGATCCCACGCTGGACGGAAAGCCGGTGGCCAATGCGCCGGCGGCGGGCAAGCGCCCCCTTTCGGCCATGTCGCCCACCATCGTTTTCGACAAGGACGGGAACTTTCTTCTGTCGGTGGGATCGCCGGGCGGCCCCGCCATCATCGACTATGTCGCCCAGAGCCTGGTCGCCATGCTCGATGGCGGGATGACGCCCGCCCAGGCCATTGCCCTGCCGCGGCAGCTCAATCTGAACGGGGCCACCCGCCTGGAAAAATCGCCCGCCAACGACGCCCTGGCGCCTCAGCTGACCGCCATGGGCCACAAGGTGATAGTGGCGGGCGGGGAATCCAGTGGCCTGCACGGCATCGAGCGGGTCAAGGGCGGCTATATCGGCGGCGCTGACCCCCGCCGGGATGGCGTTGTCATCGGCGATTGAAATAATATTTCAATCGGCCGCATGGGTTGACTGGGGCGGGGGCGCCCCCTAAAAACCGCGGCTCTTTCAGTCCTTTCGGAGCTTTCTGAGCCATGAAGCGCACCTATCAGCCGAGCAAACTCGTGCGCAAGCGCCGTCACGGCTTCCGCTCTCGCATGGCGACCGCCGGCGGCCGCAAGGTCCTGAACCGCCGCCGTGCCTCCGGCCGCAAAAAGCTGTCGGCCTGAAGGCTGTTGGGCCGGGCGGACAGCCAGCCTCTCACCGTGGAACGCCTGAAGATTCGCGCCGATTTCCTGCGGGCCGCGAAGGCAATCCGTCGCGTCGAAGGCGCCATCACCCTGGAAACCTGCCCCATGCCTGAGCCCCTGCCGCGCACGGTGCGCGTCGGTTTCACCGCCAGCAAGAAGATCGGCAATGCGGTGATCCGCAACCGTGCCAAACGGCGGTTGCGCGCCGCCGCGTCGCAACTTCTGCCCCTTTTGGGACGCGATGGGCATGACTATGTTCTGGTCGCGCGCGGCACGACCGTGGCGCGCCCCTTCCCGGCCCTATTGTCGGATATCACCACGGCCCTGAAAGCGGCGCACCGCAAGCTGGACGCGAAAACGGGAGAGGTTTGACGCCATGCGCGCCTTGCTGCGCCGGCCAGCCATTGCGATCTTGTCGGCGCCGATCCGCGCCTATCGCGCGGTGATCTCGCCGCTGATGCCGAATGTCTGCCGTTTCACACCCAGCTGCTCCACCTATGCGCTGGAGGCGCTGGAAAGTCATGGCGCCGTCAAAGGCCTGTGGCTGACTGTGAAGCGGCTTGTGCGCTGCCATCCCATCACCTGGCTGGGCGGATCGTCGGGCTTTGACCCGGTTCCGCTCGCCCCTCATTCCCACAATTGCAAGACACGGCATCCATGAACAACAACAAGAACGTCCTTCTGGCCATCATGCTGGCGGCAGCGACGCTGTTCGTCTGGCAATATTTCGTGGCCACGCCCGCCATGAAGCAGGAACAGGCGCGTCAGGCGGCGCTGAGCCATCAGCACAAGGCCAAGCCCACATCAGCGCCGAGTACTGCGCCTAGCGCCGCGGCGCCGGAACTGCCCGGTATCGCCGCCGGCAATCGCCAGCTCAGCCGGGACGTGGCGCTGAAGGCCGAAGGTCCGCGCGTCGTCATCGACACGCCGATGGTGGACGGCTCCATCCTGCTCAAGGGCGCGCGCTTCGATGATCTGCGCCTGAAGAAATATCACGACACTGTCGATCCGAGATCGGCGGAGATCGTGCTCTTGGCGCCCAAGAATACCGAATATCCCTATTACGCGGAGTTCGGCTGGGTCGGCGGCGCCAACATGCCCGACGACAACAGTTCCTGGCGCCAGACCGGCAGCGGCGCCCTGTCGCCCGGCCATCCCGTGACGCTGACCTGGGACAATGGCCATGGCCTGGTCTTCACCCGCGTCATCGCCATCGATGACAAATACATGTTCACCGTCAGCGACAGCGTCGCCAACCAAAGCGGCCAGGCGGTGACGCTTTACCCCTATGGCACGGTGGAGCGCCAGAATGCCCCGAAGAACGAAGGCAGCTTCTCCCTGCATACCGGCTTTGTCGGCGTCGCCAACGGCAGCGAGCAGGATGCCAAATATACCGACTTCAAGGAGCCCGGCACGCCGGCCAAGACGTTCAGTTCAACCGGCGGCTGGGTCGGTATCACCGACAAATACTGGATGGCTGCGGCGGTGCCGCCGCAAGGCGAAGCCTTCAATGGCAGCTATCTGGGCACCAAGACCCAGGCCGGCGTGGAGGCCTATCAGGCTAGCTATCGCCTGAACCAGCGCCGCATAGCTCCTGGCGCCAGCGCCAGTGTCAGCCATCGGCTGTTTGCCGGCGCCAAGGTGGTGGACATTCTGCGCAGCTATCAGGACAGCCAGAAGATCGCCCATTTCGACCTGGCGGTGGATTGGGGTTGGTTCTGGTTCCTGACCCGACCCTTCTTCTGGCTGCTGGACAATCTCTACAAGGTTCTGGGCAATTTCGGCCTGGCCATCCTGGCCCTGACGGTGATCGTGCGACTGGTTTTCTTCCCGCTGCAGAGCGCCAGCTTCCGCTCCATGAGCAAGATGAAGAAGCTGCAGCCGCAGATGGAGGTGCTGAAGAAGCAGCACAAGGACGATCCGCAAGCCCTCCAGATGGCGATGATGGAGCTTTACAAGCGCGAGAAAGCCAATCCGATTTCCGGTTGCCTGCCCATCGTGCTGACCATCCCGGTCTTCTTCTCGCTCTACAAGGTGCTCTACGTCACCATCGAGATGCGGCACGCGCCGTTCTTCGGCTGGATCCAGGATCTGTCGGCGCCCGATCCGACCTCGATCATCAACCTGTTCGGCCTCCTGCCGTTCAATCCGCACACGACCTTGCCGTCGTTCCTCATGTATTTCTCGATCGGCGCCTGGCCGATCCTGTACGGCATGACCCAGTGGATCCAGACCAAGCTGAACCCGGCGCCGCCCGACCCGGTGCAGGCCAAGATGTTCGCCTTCATGCCGCTGATCTTCACCTTCATGTTCGCCACTTTCCCGGCAGGCCTGGTGATCTATTACGCCTGGAACAACCTCCTCTCGGTGATCCAGCAGACCTACATCATGAAGCGCGAAGGCGTTGAAGTGACCCTGTTCGACAATATCCGCGGCCGGAAAAAGGCGGCGAATGGCTAATGCGGCCGGGGACGCGGAGGAGATCGCGCGCAAACTGTTCGCTGGCCCCTGCGATTTCGTCTGGGGCGCGACCACACCTCAGAACTTTCCGCCTGAAAGCCTGAACGAGGTCGCCTTTGTCGGCCGTTCCAATGCGGGCAAGTCCAGCCTGATCAACGCGCTGACCGGACGCAAAAGCCTGGCGCGCGTCTCCCAAACGCCAGGAGCGACGCGGCAGATCAATTTCTTCAACCTGGGCGGGAGGCTGATGCTGGTCGATCTGCCGGGCTACGGTTTCGCCAAACGGTCCAAGACCGAAGCGGAACAATGGCAGGAGATGATCTTCGCCTATCTGGGTACCCGCGCGCGCCTGAGGCGTGTGGCCCTGCTGATCGATGCCCGGCGCGGCGTCATGGACAGCGACAGGCAGGTGATGGAGCTTCTGGACAAGGCTGCCGTTTCCTATGGCCTGGTCCTGACCAAGATCGATGAACTCAAGGCGGCCGAGCAGCCCAAGGCTCTCGCGGCCGCGGGGCAGGAAGCGGCCCGGCACACCGCCGCCCTGGCTGAAGTTGAGTTAACCTCGGCGCTCAAGGGCGTCGGCATGGCGACCTTTCGCACCCATCTCGCCGCGTTGGCTGAATAGGAAGCCGCAATAAAGGGTTGGGCCTCACGCCCAGCCGCGTTATAAGGCCCGGCTTTTTCAACTCTGACCTTTTGGGCGCCCCATGGCCGGATCCCCTGAAGAGCCTGAAGATCGCAACCTGCGCACCCTGGCCCGCTGGCGCCAGACGGGGCGGGTGCTGGTCGAGGCGCTGCCCTACATTCTCAAATACGACCAGAAGACCATCGTGGTGAAGTATGGCGGCAATGCCATGACCGACACCGGCGCACATGATTTCTCCCAGGATATCGTGCTGATGAAGCAGACCGGCATCGATCCGGTAGTGGTGCATGGCGGCGGCCCCCAGATCGGGGCGATGCTCAAGAAGCTGAACATCAACTCCACCTTCATCGACGGACTGCGCGTCACCGATGAGGCGGCAGTGGAAGTGGTGGAAATGGTGCTGACCGGCTCCATCAACAAGCAGATCGTCACCGGCATCAATGCCGCCGGGGGCCGTGCCGTGGGCCTGTCGGGCAAGGACGGCAATCTGGTGGTGGCGCGCAAGGTGGCCATGACCCAGACCGATCCCAAGACGGGCGAGCGGGTGGCGGTGGATCTGGGATTTGTCGGCGAGCCTGAGACGGTCAATCCGGAAGTGCTGCACGCGATCATGAAGTCGGAGACCATTCCGGTGATCGCGCCCATCGGCGTCGGCCGCAAGGGCGAGACCTACAACATCAACGCCGACACGGTCGCCGGCGCGGTGGCCGGCGCCCTGAAGGCCGAGCGCCTGGTTCTGCTGACCGATGTGGAAGGCGTGCTGGACCAGGACAAGAAAGTGATCTCCAAGCTGTCGGTGCGCGAGGCCCGCGGCCTGATTGCCAACGGCACCATTTCCGGCGGCATGATCCCCAAGATCCAGACCGCGATCGACGCGGTGGAAGGCGGCGTCAATGCCGCGGTCATCCTGGACGGGCGCATTCCCCATGTGCTGTTGCTCGAGCTGTTCACAGAGCATGGCGCCGGCACGCTGATCACCGCGGACTAGCCAGTGTCCCGATTCCTGTTGGCACTCCTGGCCGTGGTGACGATGTCGATCCCCGCCCAGGCGGCGCTGACGCTTTGCAACCGCACCAGCTATATTCTTTATGCGGCCACATCCGCCGTTCAGCGGCCGCACAGTCAAACCCAGGGCTGGACGCGGTTGGTGCCCGGCGAATGCCAGATCGCGCGCAAGGAACCATTGACCGCGGAGGCCTATCTTGTTCATGCCCGCTCCAGCCTTGCCCATTCCGGCCCCGCGCGCGCCTGGGGCGGCAACCGGCCGGTCTGCGTCAAGGATGGCAACTTCATCATCAAGCAACCGGTGGCCAAGCCGATCTGCACCGATGACAGTTTCGCGCTGCCCTTCGCGCCCCTGGACAATCACGGCAAAAGCGTCTGGACCATGAATTTCGACGAGCAGCCGGCCATGACCCTGACACAGGCGCAACTGGCCGGGGTCAAGCGGCTGTTGAAGGACAATGGCTACGCAATCGCGCAAATCGACGGCAAACCCGACAAGGCGACAGGCGTCGCCCTCAACGATTTCCGCAAACGCATGCGTTTTGGCCCCAATGCCGGCAATGCCGAGCTGTTTCAGGCGCTGGAAAATGAAGCGCGCAAGAAGATCGCGCCAGCCGGATACACGGTCTGCAACGACGGGCCCGCCACCTTGCTGGTCGCGCTGGCACAGATGAATGGCGGCAAGGCAAGCTCGCAAGGCTGGTGGACCGTGACATCCGGCGCCTGTGCCCGGGCCATCACCGCCCCCCTCAAGAGCGACGCGGTTTATCTTCTGGCGCAGCGCAAGGGCGGCGGCCCTGTGGTGGCCGGCAGCCAGCATTTTTGTACCGCCCCTGCGGCGTTCGAGATTCAGGGCAATCGGAATTGCGCCGCCCGCGGCTTTGTCGATTCCGGCTTTGCCGCCACGCAAACGCGCGGCTTAAGCGGCTACATCGCGCGCATCGGCCCCGCCGGGCTCAGGCCGTGATATCGAAATAGCCGAGATGCCAGCGCATCTCTTCCTTGGTCAGCGGAAAGCCGATGCCGCCGCGGGCCGGCAGCAGATCGCGGCCGGACAGCCGCATGATGCCGGTCTGTATCTTGAACGCGGCCCGCATGGACAGATGCGCATGCCAGACCAGCGCGGTGATCGGCTTGGCGCTGGTGGCATTGAGAATCTTCTTGACCGTCTGTTCCGAGACATTGGCGAGCTGGGAAAGCGCCAGCACCACCGTTTCACGCTGGCCGGCCTGGGCCGCCTGCTCCACGAATGAACCATCCAGCCGGCCGTTCTTCTTCGCGTCGGCCACCACATCCGCCGGAGACGTCGCGTCCGGCTCTGCCGGCGCTTCCGCCAGCCGCGCGCGCAGTTCCCGGTTGAGATGCATACGGGTGGCATCGGAAAGATCATGGCGCGCCGCCAGCCGCTCCAGAATGGAAGCACCCACAAACGAACCGATGCGGCGGATGGCGCGCGCCGACAGGTCCGCGCGCAAGGCCAGCGGCATGTGCCAGGAGCTGATTTCTTCGGCCTGTTCGATGATGCGGTCCATGGTCTCCTTGCGGATCCTCGCATCCGCATTGACCAGCAGCGCCGCCACCGATGGCACATCAAGGCTTTGGACCAGTTTGTCGCTCACCGCCTCGCTGACGGGATTGCGGCTGGCGATGGCGGTCAGAACCTCCTGCACCTGGGCACAGGCGATGATCTCGATCAGGTCGCTGTCCGACAGCAGCGGCGAATATTGCAGCACGGGCACCGCAACGATGGCATTGAGGTCGCGCGCCAGGGTCAGCGCCACATGCTTGGGGATGCAATCCAGCGATTTGATCTCTTCCGCCAGGATGGCGCGTACCCGCACTGCGGCATCGCGCGCCAGGCACTCCAGCGTTTCCACGGTCAAGGCCAGCACATGCGAACTTTCCCGTTCCGACAGGTCCGGCATCAGGCGGGCGATTTTCAACGCCAGCTCGGCGCGCACATCCTCATTTTCGTCATCGGCGAGGAAGCGGTTGGTGGCGGCGGGCGCGGCCGGATTGGCGGCAACCGCCGCCCGCACCGCGGGGGCGCCATGTTTGGCGAGATAGTGCAGCACGTCCGCGCCGGCGTCGGTCTTGGCCGCCAGCTCGGCGGCGCCGCCCTTCATCTGGTCGCGGGTACGGATGTCCAGAATATCGAGGGCGTCACGGGGATTAAGACCCGGCCGAACAGGGCGCAAAGGTGTTGGCTGATCCATTTCGCGTTCCCGTTCCCTCCGAGGACGCATTCTGGCGCGGGCCGCTTTAACAGCTTTTAAAGAGGCATGGTGGACGTGCGTTAACGGTCCTTGCGCGCTTGGCCGCCGCGCGCCATCTTCGCGCCATGGAAAGGCTGCATATCGTGGAAAAAGACGCCCCGGCCCGGCCGCCGGATTTCAGCCACATCCGCAGCTGGATTTTCGACCTGGATAATACGCTCTACCGCGCCGACAACGGCATCTTCGCCCAGATCGAAGCGCGCATGACCGACTATGTCGAGCGGCTGCTGAATTTGCCGCGGGACCAGGCGCGCCTGGTACAGAAAGAGCTTTACCGTCAATACGGCACCACCCTGAACGGACTGATGCGCGAGCATGACTGCGATGCCGAAGACTATCTGGCCTATGTCCACGATATCGACCTGGGCGATCTGGCGGCGGACCCCGGGCTGAAGGCGGCGTTGGCGCGCCTGCCGGGACGGCGCTTTGTCTTTACCAATGGCTGCGCCAACCACGCCGCGCGCATCCTGGAGCTGATCGATCTGGCCGACAGTTTCGATGCGGTGTGGGACATTCGCACCATGCGGTTCATGCCCAAGCCGATGGCCGAAGCCTATACCTGTGTGATGACAGCGGGCGCGGTCGAAGGACCGGACGCGGCGATGTTTGACGACATTGCCCGCAATCTGGTACCTGCGCGGGCCCTGGGCATGACCACGGTGTGGCTGAAGACCGATGCCCCCTGGGGCAAGCAGGGTCCCTTGATGGATGTCGCACCCGGCGATATCGAGCATGAGACTGACGATCTCACCCAGTTTCTGAATACGATCAGGATTTGAACATGAGCGAATTGAGCGCGGCCATCGAAGCGGCCTGGGAGAAGCGCGAGCAGTTGGGCGTGACCTCCAAGGGCGCGGAGCGTGATGCGGTGGAAGCCGCACTGGAAGGCCTGGACAGTGGCGCGCTGCGGGTGGCCGAGAAAATCGGCGGCCAGTGGAAGGTTCATGAATGGCTGAAGAAGGCCGTGCTGCTGTCCTTCCGTCTGGGCGACATGAAGCTGATCGAGGGCGCGCCGGATGGTGCGGTCTGGTGGGATAAGGTCGATTCCAAGTTCCTGGGCTGGGACGAAGCGAAATTCCGCGCCGCCGGCTTTCGTGCCGTGCCCGGCGCGGTGGTGCGCCGCTCCGCCTTCATCGCCAAGGGCGCGGTACTGATGCCGAGCTTCATCAATGTCGGCGCCCGTGTCGGCGAAGGCACCATGATCGACACCTGGGCCACGGTCGGCTCCTGCGCCCAGGTCGGCGCGCACTGCCACATTTCGGGCGGCGCCGGCCTTGGCGGTGTGCTGGAGCCGTTGCAGGCCTCGCCCACCATCATCGAGGACAATTGCTTCATCGGCGCCCGTGCGGAAGTGGCCGAAGGCGTGATCGTGGGTGAGGGCAGCGTCCTGTCCATGGGTGTCTATCTTTCCGGTTCCACCAAGATCGTGGACCGCGCCACCGGCGAGGTGCATCTGGGCAAGGTGCCGCCTTATTCAGTGGTGGTGTCCGGCTCCATGCCGTCGAATAATGGCCCCAATCTCTACTGCGCCGTGATCGTCAAGCGGGTGGACGAAAAGACCCGCGCCAAGACCTCGATCAACGAACTCTTGCGGGACTGATGCTGGTCATCGACGCCCTCGCCCTGGCCCAGGCCCTGATCCGCCGCCCTTCGGTGACCCCGAAGGACGCAGGCGCCCTGGATGTGCTGGAAGCGGTGCTGAAGGAGCTGGGCTTTGTCACCCATCGCCTGCCCTATGGCGAGGTGGACAATCTTTATGCCCGGCTTGGCGATGGCGCGCCGCATTTCTGCTTTGCCGGGCATACCGATGTGGTACCGGTGGGTGACGGCTGGAACGCCGATCCCTTTGCGGCCGAAGTGCGGGACGGCATGCTTTACGGCCGCGGCGCCGCCGACATGAAATCGGCGATCGCCGCCTTTGTCGCCGCCGCGGCGCGGATCGGTACCCCGACCGGTTCGATCAGCCTGCTTATCACCGGCGATGAGGAAGGCGCCGCCATCAACGGCACCGTCAAGCTGCTGGAGTGGCTCAAGGGCCGTGGCGAGAAAATCGACCATTGCATCGTGGGCGAGCCGACATCGGTCGGCAAAGCCGGCGACACCTTGAAGATCGGCCGCCGCGGCTCCATCAATTTCCAGGTCACGGTCACGGGCACCCAGGGCCATGTCGGCTATCCGCAGAAGGCCAAGAATCCCATTCCGGTGCTGGCCGAACTGGTCACCCAGTTCGCCGCCCACAAGCTGGACAAGGGCAGCGAGCATTTCGATCCTTCCACCCTGTCCTTTACCAGCCTGGATGTGGGCAACACCGCCACCAATGTGATTCCCGGCGAGGCGCGCGCCGCCTTCAACATCCGCTTCAACGACAAGCACACGCCCGAGAGCCTGCTGCATTGGGTGGAAGACCGGGCGCAGCGCATCGCCCAGGGCTCCGGCTGCCGGATCGAGATCACCAGTCAGACCAGTGGCGTTTCTTTCCTTACCGCCCCGGGCAAGTTCACCCAGCTGATCAGCGACACCGTGGCCAGCGTCACCGGTCAGGCGCCGTTCTTTTCCACCAGCGGCGGCACATCGGACGCGCGCTTCATCAAGAGTTTCTGCCCGGTGGTGGAGCTGGGCCTGGCCGGCGCCACCATGCACAAGGCCGATGAATGTGTGCCGGTGGCCGAGATCACCGCGCTGACGGATATCTATACGGCGCTGCTGACCGCCTATTTCGCCAAGCCGCCGCTTTGAACAACAAGCCTATCGGCATTTTTGATTCCGGCATGGGCGGGCTCACCGTGATGCGCGCCCTGAAGGCGCGGTTGCCCAAAGAGTCGCTGGTCTATCTGGGCGATACGGCACGCCTGCCGTATGGCACAAAAAGCGCCGACACCGTGACGCGCTATGCGGTACAGGCTTCGGCTGCCCTGATGAAGCAGGACATCAAACTTCTGGTGGTGGCCTGCAACACCGCCAGCGCTGCTGCCGTACCGACCTTGACCCAGTCACTGGCGCCCTTGCCGGTCGTCGGTGTCATCGAGCCGGGTGCGCAAGCCGCCGTAGCGGCAGCTCCGGAAGGTCCCATCGCCGTGATCGGGACCGAAGGCACGGTCAAAGGCGGCGCCTATGTCCGCGCCATCCAGGACCTCCGGCCCCAACTGCCGGTGGTGCAGCAGGCCTGTCCCTTGTTCGTGGCACTGGCCGAGGAGGGCCTTCGCGACGGCCAGATCGCCGAGCTGGCGGCACATCGTTATCTCGATCCCCTGCTCGCCACCGTTCCCAAGCCACGCGGGCTGGTGCTGGGCTGCACGCATTTTCCTGTGCTGAAACAGACGATCGCCAAGGTCGCGGGGCCTGACATAGCGCTGGTGGACAGCGCCGAGACCACGGCGGCGGCGGTCGAGCAGATCCTGCGGGATCGCGACCTTCTGAACATCGGCACGGCCGAGCCGCCGCGCTTCCTGGCCACCGATGCGCCGGGTCGTTTCGCGCACCTCGGTGAAATCTTTTTGGGCGAACCGATCGATCCCGGCGCCGTCACGCTCGTGGATCTATAGATGCCGGCGCCCATCCCGGTGATCCTGGTATCGCACGATCCGGCATGGGCCAACCAGGCCCAACGGGAAGGCGAGCGGCTGAAGTCGGCCATCGGCGACGTCATCGTTGCAGTCCACCATATCGGCTCGACCGCCATTCCGGGCATCTGCGCCAAACCGATCCTCGACCTGATACCCGTCGTGCGCAGTCTTGCAGCCTTGGATATCGAACGGCAGACCATGGAAAAGCTTGGCTATGCCTGGTGGGGAGAATATGGCCTGTCAGGACGACGCTACTGCACTTTCGACGACGCGGAGACCGGCCACCGGGTGGCGCAACTTCACTGCTTCGAGCAAGGCTCGCTGGAGATCACGCGCCATCTGGCGTTCCGGGACTATCTGCGATCCTCTCCGGAACTGGCGCGCGAATACGAAGCCGAAAAATTGCGCTGCCGGGATCAGCATCCCAACGACTCCCACGCTTACGGCGATTGCAAGGCGGCTTGGATTCGCCGGATCGAGGCGCTGGCCCTTTCGACCGGCCGGGCTCAGTAATCCACCTTCACCAGATACAGACCGTCCGGCGGCGCCACCGGCCCGCAGGCGGCGCGGTCGCGCGCCTCCAACGCCTTTTTCACATCACGCGGCTGCCACTTGCCCTCACCCACCAGCTTCAGGGTGCCGGCGAAGGAGCGGATCTGGTGATGCAGGAAGGAGCGGGCGCTGGCCTCGATATGAATCTCTTCACCGCGCTGGCTGACATCCAGCCGGTCGAGCGTCTTCACCGGTGACTGGGCCTGGCATTCGGCGGCGCGAAAGGTGGTGAAGTCATGCTGACCGACCAGGAATTGCGCCGCCGCATGCATCGCCTCGGCGTCAAGCTTCGGGGAAACGTGCCAGACCTTGCCGCCCTCCAGCGCCGGCGGACTGCGGCGGTTGAGGATGCGGAACAGATAATGCCGTCCCGTGGCGGAAAAACGGGCATGAAATTCGCTGTCTGCCTCGGCCGCGTCCAGCACCGAAACCGGGTCGGGGCGCAGATGATAATTCAGCGCGTCACGGACCTTGCCTGGCTCGAAGGTCTTGACCAGATCGAAATGCGCCACCTGGCCCAGGGCATGGACGCCGGCGTCGGTGCGGCCGGCGCCGGTCACCGTCACGCGCTCGCCGGACAGTTTCTCGATCGCCGCTTCCAGCGCGCCTTGCACAGAGGGGCCATTGTCCTGGCGCTGCCAGCCGACAAAGGGCGCGCCGTCATATTCCAAAGTCAGGCGATAGCGCGTCACAGAAATGACGAGCCACGCTTCAGTGGGTAACCTCTAAGGAAAGCCTCCGCGTCCTGAACCGTACCCCCGGCACGCTGGATTCTTGTCAGACGAAGCGCCCCTTCTCCACACGCGACAACCAGGGAATCGCCCGCTTCCAACACGTGGCCCGGCGGGCCGGAGCCTGTCGCCGGCTCTGCCAACAGGACTTTTATTCGCTCCGGCCCTTTGAGACTGCCTTCAGTCCAAGCTCCAGGCATCGGCGAAAAACCGCGAATCTGGCGATCAATCTCTTGCGCCGTCGCACTCCAGAAAATTCGCGCTTCCGACTTGTCGATCTTCTTGGCGTAAGTGGCCCCACCTTCGGCTTGCGGCTGCGGGGTCACCGCGCCGCGTTCCAGTGCGCCCAAGGCGCGCACCATCAGATCGGCGCCCAGGCGCGACAGCTCCGCCGTCAGTTCGCCGCTGGTCTTGCGGCCGATTTTCACCCGCTCGGCCATCAGCACGGGACCGGTATCCAGCCCCTGTTCCATCTGCATCACCATGACGCCGGTTTCTTCGTCACCGGCCATCACGGCACGCTGGATCGGCGCCGCGCCGCGCCAGCGCGGCAGCAAGGAGGCATGCAGGTTGAAACAGCCCAGCCGGGGCGCTTCCAGGATCGGCCTTGGCAGCAGAAGGCCATAAGCCACCACCACCGCGGCATCGAGATCAAGGGCCGCAAATTCCGCCTGTTCGGCCTCGCCTTTCAAGGAAACCGGATGGCGCACCGGCAGGCCGGCTTTCTGCGCGAACTGGTGGACGGGCGAAGATTCCAGGGCCATGCCCCGGCCTTTGGGGCGCGGCGGCTGGGAATAGACGCACGCGATGTCGTGACCCTGGGCCAGCAGCTCGGCAAGGGTGGGCACCGCGAAATCGGGTGTGCCCATAAAGGCAAGTCGTAAAGCCACTAGCTCTCCCCGGCCGCTCGCCCAAGCTCGCGGCGTTCGTCACTCGAAATGGTCCGCTGGACCATTTCGTTCGCTAACGCGAACCGCTCCTCACCCTTCGACAAGCTCAGGGTGAGGATGAAACAAAAATCCTCATGCTGAGCCTGTCGAAGCATGAGCATGCACTCACGCAGTCTCTTTGAGCTTCTTGGCCTTGGTGAGCTTCTTGATCGCCATGCTGCGCTTCAGGCGCGACAGATGGTCAATGAACAGCACCCCATTCAGGTGATCCATCTCGTGCTGCAGACAGGTCGCCAGCATGCCGTCGGCTTCCAGCTCGACCTTCTTGCCGTCAAGATCGAGATATTCCGCTTTGATACGGGCAGGGCGTTCCACATCGTCCCAGATTTCCGGGACCGACAGGCAGCCTTCCTCGAACACCGCCATCTCCTCCGACGCCCAGACGATCTTGGGATTGATGAAGGCGCGCGGGTTTTTCTTGCCTTCCTTCTGGTCCAGGTCGATCACGATCACCCGCTTGGGAACCCCGATCTGTACGGCGGCCAGGCCAATGCCGTCGGCCGCATACATGCTCTCGGCCATGTCGCCGACCAGCTTGCGGATCTCCGAATCCACCTTCTCCACATCGGTGGAGACCGCTTGGAGGCGCGGATCGGGGGCGGTTAGAATGGGACGGGTCGTCATAGGCTGGAGATAGGTTGTCCGGCCTTTTGGGTCAAGGATTCATGGAATTAGCGTTGATTGTACTGGCTGCGGCTGTGGTGCTGGCGGCTGTAATCCTGGCCTTCGCCCGGCCCCGCAAAGCGCCGGAACCGCCGGCGCCCGATTCCCGGCTGGATATGCTTCTGGCCAAGCAGGGCGAGATCGGCGGTCAGTTCACCCAAACGGTGGCGGCGCAGGAAGCCCTGACCCGCACCCTGGGCGAGCGGCTGGAAGCTCTGGAAAAGCGGATGGGCGAGAACCTGACCGACACCGCTACCAAGACGGCCGCCAGCATCGCCGGCATCGGCGAGCGGCTGACGGTGATCGACGAAGCGCAGAAGAACATCTCCGCCCTGTCCGGCCAGGTCGTTTCGCTGCAGCAAGTGCTGGCCAACAAACAGGCGCGCGGCGCCTTCGGCCAGGCCCAGATGGAAGAGATCGTGCGCGATGGCCTGCCGGCCTCCCTCTACGACTTCCAGTTCACCCTTTCCAACCGCAACCGGCCGGACTGCATCATCCGCATTCCCGGCAACAAGGCGCTTCTGGTGATTGATTCCAAGTTTCCGCTGGAGGCTTTCGACGCGCTGCGCCGGGCCACCACGGATGAGGAAAAGAAAACGGCCCTGTCGCAAGTGCGCGCCAGCGTCTCCAAGCATGTGACCGATATCGCCGACAAATATCTGATCCCGGGTGAAGTCCAGACCCCGGCCATCATGTTCGTACCGTCGGAATCGCTCTATGCCGACCTGCATGACGGTTTTGCCGATGTGATCCAGAAGGCCCATCGCGCCAATGTGATCGTGGTCTCGCCCAACATCCTGATGCTGGCGATCAACACCATCCAGACGGTGATGAAAGATGCCCGCATGCGCGAGCAAGCCGACCTGATCCGGAAAGAAGTGGGGGCGCTGCTGAACGATGTGCGTCTATTGAACGACCGGGTGCTGAAACTGCAAAGCCACTTCAACCAGGCCGATGCCGATATCAAGAACATCCTGATTTCGACGGGCAAGATCACCAGCCGCGGCGAAAAGATCGAAAAGGTTGAACTGGCGCCGCCGGAGACGGTCAAAAGCCTGAATTAAGGGCGCATCCAAAGTCCTGGGCGGCGGCCAATAGCAGGCAAAGCCAAAGAGCCAACGAAGGTACTTCGCCCATGGACTTTTCCGACCTGGTTTCCCGTTTCTGGTGGGTGATTTTCCCGCTGTTCTGGATGATTTTCGCCCTGGGCTGGGGCTGGTCCCGCCACACCCGCGCCAACCGGGCCCTGGATATCCTGAAAAGCTATGCCGACCAGGGCAAGGAGCCGCCACCGGAACTGATGAAGAGCCTGCAAGGCGGCTGGGATGGTGGATGCGGCCCCGGCCCCTATGACTGGCGCTATGGCGGCTGGCGTTATTCGCCCCAACGCCTCATGCAGCGGGCCTTCCTCTTTACGGCCCTGGCCATCGCCTTCTTCGTCCTGACCTTCTGGAGCCATGACGGCGACGATCATTGGCACCACAATCACGGCCTGCTGATTCCGATGCTGATTTTCGCCGCCCTGGCCGTCAGCAATTTTCTCTCTCTGCTGTTCACGCAGCGCCGCTGGCCCCCGGATGACAAGGACAGACGGTGACCCAAGACAGCGCCGAAGCGGCCTGGGTGCAGCGCGCCCAAGCCGGTTCGGCCGACGCCTTCGGGCGTCTGGTCCAGATGCACCAGCAGGCCTTGCGCGCCTTTTTGCGGCGGCTTTGCGGCAATGTGGCCGATGCCGACGACCTGGCGCAGGAGGCCTTTGTCTTCGCCTGGGAGCATGTCGCCCGCTTCGATGCCGCCCGGCCCTTTCGGCCCTGGCTGTTCGGCATTGCCTGGCGCAAATACCGCGAACGCAAGCGCGGCTGGCTTCGTCTGTTGAAGCGGGAAAGCCGCAGCGTCAGCGACGAAACCAGCTGTGCCTCCGATCCCGGCCTGAAACTGGACCTGGTAAAGGCCACGTCCACCTTGCCGCCGGAACAAAGAGCCGCTGTTCTGCTTTGTCTGGGAGCGGAATTTACCCATGCCGAAGCGGCCGAGGCCTTGGCGTTGCCGCTGGGCACGGTAAAATCACATATTAGCAGGGGGCGGGAAAAACTGGCTGTGTTGCTTGGAGGTTCAGATGGATGAACCCGTGCTGAAAAATCTCTGGGACGCCGATGTGCCGGCACCCGATCCGCGCTTTGTGCTGGCGGTGATGGCGCGCGCCGAGCGGCGGCGCTTTCGCCGCGAGCTGGCCATGACGGTTGCGCTGACGGCGGCGGCGGCTGCCCTGCTGGCGCTGGTCATGCCCAGCGTGGAATTCACCTGGCGCGAGGCGCCCTATTTCAGCAACCTGGCGATCCTGGGAATATTGGGCGCGATCACCTTTCTGGTGCCGCAACTCTGGCCGGCGCGGGACTAGGCGCGGTTCTTTTGCGCCCTGAGTTCGTCGCTCGTCGCTCATGGGCATCTTCCGCCCACATCGCTCCTCGCTCCTGCTCAGGCCGCAAAATTCCTCGCGCCTACAGGGCTCGGCGCGCCTTGAACGCCGCTGACAGTGTGCCTTCGTCCAGGTAATCGAGTTCGCCGCCCACCGGAACGCCATGGGCCAGGCGCGTGACTTTCCGGTCGCCCAACAAATCCATCAGATAATGGGCGGTGGTCTGTCCCTCGACCGTGGCGTTCATCGCCAGGATCACTTCGTCCACGCCCTGGCCATTATTATTGCTGGAGACACGCTCTAGCAGGCGCGCCACATTCAGCCGCTCAGGCGTCACGCCATCCAGCGCCGACAGCGCTCCGCCCAGCACATGATAGCGGCCGCGGAAGACGCCGGCCCGCTCCAGCGCCCAGAGATCGGCGACATCTTCCACCACACAGAGCACATGCGGATCGCGGCGCGGATCGCTGCAGATGGCGCAAGGCGTCTGGGTATCGAGATTGCCGCAGACCTCGCAGGTGAGGATCGCATCGGCGGCCTCGCGCAGGCTGTCGGCCAGCGGCTCCAGCAAGGTGTCGCGCTTCTTGAGCAGCGCCAGTGCCGCGCGACGCGCCGAGCGGGGCCCCAGACCCGGCAATTTGGCGAGAAGCTGGATCAGCCGCTCAATCTCGGAGCCGAGAACCGCCATCAGGCCTCGGAATCGCTTTCCGGCATGGCCGGCGCGATCTCATCGGTGACGACATCGCGCACCGCCACGATCTCCGCGCCCGGAAAACGGTCCAGCACGGCACGCACCAAGGGCTCCTGCGCCACGGCTTCGAAGCGTGCCGTCTTGGCTGCCTGCTTCTGTTCGACCAAGGTCGGCGCGCCGCCCTGGCTGGCGATCGACACCATCCAGGGATTGCCGGTCGCCGCACGCAGCTTGGTCTGCAGATCGCTGGCCAGGGTGCGCGGGGCGCGCGGCGTGGGACGGATCTCGATCAGGCCCGGTTCCAGCCGCACCAGATGGACATTGTGCTCCAGATTGACGCGCAATTCCGAGCGCGGCTCGCACAGCGCCACCACATCTTCCAAGGTGCGGATGGAAGCGGTGGGCGCACCTTCCGGAAGCGTGGCGCGTGCCGGCATGGCCGAACCGCTGGCGACCGGGCTGCGGCCTGGCGCGGAAGACGCCGGCGCACCGCCGCCGCGCGGTGCAGGGACCGCGCCGCCATCCAAAAGGTCTTTCACCAGCTTGTCCGTCGGCGGCAGATCGGCGGCATAGGAGAGGCGGATCAGCGCCATCTCGCAGGCGGAAATCGGCCGCGTCGCATCGCGCACCTCGAACAGGCCCTTGAGCAGGATCTGCCAGGCCCGCGTCAGCGACGGCACCGACAGTTTGGTGGCCAGCTCGGCGGCGCGTTTGGCTTCGCCCGAACCGCCGTCGAAGAACCCCTGTGCCGCGGGCGCGACCTTCACCCGCGTGAGGAAATG
>CAYQZM010000138.1:0-16672 GCA_964421935.1 uncultured Rhizobium sp.
AAGCGCTGGGTCAGCTTCCACGGCGTGGCCCTGAATGTGGACCCGGACCTCTCGCATTTCACCGGAATCGTGCCCTGCGGGGTGACCCAACATGGTGTGACCAGCCTGGCCGATCTGGGCATCCCGGTATCGATGGCGGACGTCGATGTCGCACTGAAACGGAATTTCGTGAAAATATTCGGGGACTGACTTCAACCAAAGGGGATTTTCATGCCGCGCGTATCTGCCGCTTTCTTTGCCATTGGCGTTGTCTATCTGCTGCTGGGCATGTCGTGGGGCATGCATATGGGCGCGTCCGAGGACTTTTCGATGATGCCCGCGCATGCGCATCTCAACCTGTTGGGTTGGGTGACCATGGCGATCTATGGCACCTTCTATGCCCTCACCGCAGCGACCCTTTCACCCAAGCTGGCCTGGACCAATTTTGCGCTGGCCGCCGGTGGTGTCGCCGCGATGATCCCATCGCTGGCGCTTTATCTGAGCAATCACGACGCCAAATATGTTCCCGGCCTGGTGACGGGCGAGGTGCTGACAGTGTTGAGCCTTCTGGTGTTCGGCATCTCCGTCTACCGCGAGCTGGTGCGGCCACGCCCGGCCTGATGCTGCCGGCGCAGCAGCTTCTCAACAGGGATCAGCGGCTGTGCCAGGCCATCTTGTAGGAGCCGTCCGGCTGCTCGACGCAGACGATCACGTCCAGGCCGCGGCCATGATCATGCTGGGCGGCCTGGATGGCCCATTGGGTTGCGTCCTGCTCGTCCACTGATGCATGCAGGCTGGTGCCTTCGTCATCTTCCACCCACCAGCGGAAGCCATGCAGCACCACATGATATTCCCGGTCGTGTGATTTTTTCTGCGCTTGTCCCATATCGGCTTATCCCATGCTGCCTGGCCAACGCACGAATCAGGCAAAGTGATCCCTAAAGGGTCGGCCGTTGGTTGAAGCCTTTTTCCTTGGGCGGCTCGCTATTGTGCAGATCCACCGCCGTCACCTTGGCGCCATAGGGCCCCTTGGTGGCATGGCTGACAAACAACTCCACCGCCTTGGTGGGGCCGGAAACCAGCGCCTCCACCGTACCGTCCGAGCGGTTGCGGACCCAGCCATCCAACTTCTGGTGTTGCGCCGAGGTCAGCAGGAAATCGCGGAAACCCACCCCTTGGACAATGCCATGTACCTGGACTCGCAGGGACGTAATATCATCACTCACATTGTTCTCCCGCCGGCTGGTACGCCCTCAAACATAGTTCGATCGCCCTTTCAGACAAGATGGCCTTTTCGCCCCGTTCCCTGTCACTGGCGGTATTCCGCCCCCATCTTGAAAACGGCCTCTCCGTGGCCGTGGGCGTCGGGCTTACCGGCCTTTGCGTTGGCTTGGCGCTGGGCTTTCCCGCGGCCGTGGCAGCGGCCACAGGAGCCTTGTGCGTCTCCCTGCCCGACCGCAACGATCCCCTGCGGCTGAAGGCTTGGCTGATCAGCTTCGGCGTCCTCTCCACCATCGTCTTCACCGCGGTCTCGTCTTTCGCGCGCTTTTCCACGCCGGCCTTTGTCGTTGCCACCATCTTGACCGGTCTTTGGTGCGGTCTGATCTCGGCCTATGGCCGCTGGTCGTTGTCGATCGCCATGTGCAGCGTGCTGGCCTTCGTCTTTGCCATGGGCCAGACCTTCGCGGCGCCCTCGGAAGCCGGCGATCATCTGGTGCTGACCGCCTGCGGCGCGCTGTTCTATGCCGTCTATGCGCTTCTGGTGGGCTGGATCCTGGATGACCGCGGACGCCGCTTGCTGCTTGCCGAGGCCATGCATGCCTTCGCGGATTATCTGCGGGCCAAGGCCGCAATCTACAATCCCGACACCACCGGACCTGCCGCCTTCCACGCCCTGATCGACGCCCACGCCACCCTGGCGGACCGGCTGCAAGTGGCGCGCGACAATCTGTTTGCGCGGCGCAGCCACCGCATCCAGCTCAAGCGCATCGACACGTTGATCGCCTTGCTCGACGCCTTCGAAACCGTGCTCTCGTCGGACGCGGATATCGAAATCCTGCGTGCCGTGCCACATCGCGAACTGATGTGGCGGCTGAACAACCTGGTCTATGAAATGGCCGAGGAAGTGGAGCGGCTGACCCTGGCGCTGCGTGCCCGCCGCGGCCATGCCGTGCCGGAGCCGCACGCCGAAGCAGTGCGGCAGTTGCTCGCCGCGCTGGAAGAGGCGCGTGCCAGCGATCCCCATGATCCGGTGTTGCCGGCGCTGGGTTCGACCATCCACAAGCTGGTGGTGGCCGATTCCCATATCGCCACCTTGGCGGTGGCGCTGGACGATGCCACGCCGCCCAGCGAATTGGCGGCCAGCCTGGATCTGGATCTTTTCCGCCAGAAAACCCCGCACGGCGCCGGCCTGTTTTTCCGGCAATTCCGCTGGCGGGCGCCTGCATTGCGCTATGCCATCCGCCTGTCCCTCGCCATGAGCACCGGCCTGGGCCTGACCCTGACCTTCCCGCGCTTCGCCCACGCCAACTGGGTGCTGCTGACCATCGCCCTGATCATGCGGGCCAATTACAGCGTCACCCGCCAGCGCCGCTGGGACCGCATCACCGGCACCTTGATCGGCTGCGCCCTGGCGGTTTTTTTCATCAACATCATGCCCGCCCCTGTGCTGCTGGTGCTGATCGTGCTGGCGGTGGGGACCAGCCACGCCTATGGCCTGGTAGCCTATCGCGTCACCGCCATCGGCGCCTCGATCTCGTCGCTGCTGCTGCTGCATTTCGTCGACCCGCTGCTGCACCCGCAATTCTTCGAGCGGATCGTCGATACGCTGATCGGCGCCGGGCTGAGCTGGGGCTTCAGTTTTCTGCTGCCGAACTGGGAGCGGCATGACCTGCCGCGCACCGTCAAGGGCCTGCTCGATGCCGATGCCAGCTTTGCCAACGCCGCCCTCACCCGCGAGCCGCCCGGCCAGCGTTACCGCCTGGCACGCAAGCAGGGTCTGGAAGCGGTGGCGCAATTGTCGGGCGCGATACGGCGGCTGGGCGACGAACCCAATGCCAATCGCCGCGCCCTGGCGGCGTTGAACGAATTGCTGGCGGCGAATTATCTGCTGGCGTCGGATCTCTCCTCCATGCCCGTGCTGATCAAGCTAAGAGCCAAGGAACTGGAGCCGCAGACGGCCGATGCCGCCATCCAGACCGCGCGGGAGCGTGTGTTGGACCTGCTCAAGCCCGGCGGCATCGCGCATGAGCAGAGCGGCGATGACCCGCGTCCCAGCCTGGGTGCCATGCAGGGAAGCGAGGCCATGGAGGTTCTGGCGCGCCGGCTTAATCACATCGAGCACGCCGCGCGGAAAGTGGCGCGGCTGGCGGCGAGGCCTGTGCTGGAGAACATCTGATCACCTCATGCAGCCTGTCGAAGCATAAGGGTCTCCCCTTTTCGACACGCTCAGGGTCCGGACTTCAATGCCCGTCATCCGACCAGTGGGGAGGATCAGAGACGAGTTTCATCACCCCGAAGGTCGCGCCGACCTTGATCAGCTCGGGATTGGAGCCATCGCGCGGTCCTGACGCAATGCTGTGCATCTGGCCATTGAAGTCGCGGATATTCAGCGTGCCGTTCCAGGAGATGGTCATGTCCACCGCCCGGCGCTGGGTGTGCCGGCTCTCCAGCGCGGCAGGAAACTGGATTTCGTAATCCGACATCATCTGGCGGGCGGCAGCGCGCGCCGCCCCGACCTGCCCGCCATGGGACCAGTCTATGTTCACGCCGGGCATGGACGCCACGGCACGCGGGTCCTGGCCGCTGCCGCCCACCATGCAACACCAATGCATCAGATAGGCGCGCTGCGGCGGACGATAGGTGTCGGCGATGGTGATCGTGGCACCGGCCTTGGTGAGCTGGGACAGGAAGGCCCGCACCTTGTCGGCGAAGTCGGGCAAAAGATCATCCAGCGAGGTACTTGCCGGATAGCGCGCGCACCATTGCGGCCCGGATGTTTCTGCCATGCCCCGCTCCTTCAAACCGGGCGGACCATACCGTGAGTCGGTATTACGGCTGCACCCGCAGCCCTATAGATTTTGTGATGTGAGCACACCGCAAAAGACCAGCTGCGCGAGGAATTTTGGTCCCTGGCCAGGAGTGGGGAGCGATGTGGAGCGGAAGTCCTTGAGCGACGAGCGACGCCGGCAAGGCCCAAAAGAACCGCGCTGCTAAGGCTGCATCTGCATCATCTGTTCCATCGGCATCATATTGTGGTTCAGATGATCCATGATCCAGATCGATCCAGCGCCGATCAGAAAGACCACCAGGATGCCGAAGGCCAGCGCCAGCACATTGTTGGTGTTGTCGGGGCCGGTGGTGATGTGCAGGAAGAACACCAGGTGCACGCCCATCTGGGCGATGGCGAGCACGATCAGGGCTACCGGAATGGACGGCCCATAGATCACGTGTGAGCCGGCCAGCAGGAAGGCCGCAACGGTCAGGATAATCGAAAAGCCCAGGCCCAGATTGGCGTTGCGCACCCAATGGCCGCTGTCCTCCAGCGGCTCATCGCCCGGCGCATGATCTTCGTGATGATCCAATTTGCCCGTATAACGGTGGGGATCATATTCGAGATTGCTCATGCGCCGCTCCCCAGCAGATAGACGATCGTGAAGATCCCGATCCAGACGATGTCCAGGGCGTGCCAGAAAAGGTTGAAGCAGATCAGCCGGTGAACGATCTCGGGGCGGAATCCCTTGACCTGCACCTGCGCCATCATGGTGGCGAGCCACAGCCCGCCGGCCGTGACATGCAGCCCGTGCAGCCCCACCAGACCGAAGAAGGACGTCAGCATGCCGCTGCGCTGGGGCGTGATCCCCCGACTGATCAGATCGGCAAACTCCTGCAGTTCGAGCAGAACGAACACCAGGCCCAACAGACCCGTGACCACCAGGAAAATCTGCGTCCATAGAAGGTTGCGGACATTCGTCGCCGCGAAGGACAGCATGCAGGTATAGCTGGACAGCAGCAGCGCCGCGGTTTCAAACGCCACCCGCCGGACGTCGACGATCTGCGCAATCGTTGGACCGCCGGCTATCGCATCCCGCTGCACGGCGAAGGCCGCGAAAAAGCAGGAAAAGACGACGATGTCGCTGAGCAGGAATATCCAGAAGCCATAGCCCACCAGGATTCGCTTGTGAGCAGGCCCCGTGCCCCCCTGCCCCGTGCCTTCGACCGGTTCTTCGGGGCCATGGGGCCGATGGCCGAGCCGGTAGGGATCTTCGCGGACCCGGCGAATGGCTTCGATGCTGGCGGGCAGGCCAATGTCGGTCATGGCAGCGCTCCCTGCTGAGAGAGCCGCGCCAGGAATGCCTCCCGGGCAGCACGGCGGGCGCGGTCCACCCGCGCCACTTCCTCGACCGGCACCTCGAATTCATGGACGTCACGCCAGGCGAACCAGGCAAAGCCGGCATAGGCGGCCACCAGGGCAAGGATGGCCAGCCACCAGATGTACCAGATCATGGCAAAGCCGAAGACCGAGGCGAAGAACGCCGTATAAAAGCCAACCGGACTGTGCATCGGCATCTCGATCGGTTCATATTTCGGTTCCGGCGATAGCTGCTGGGTCTCCACCGCGCGCAGCTTGATCCCCCAATAGGCTTCCTCGCCCTCGACGTTCGGCATCACGGCGAAATTGAAGAAAGGCGGCGGCGAAGGCGTCGCCCATTCGAGCGAACGGCCGTCCCAGGGATCGCCCGTCACGTCGCGCAGCTTTTCGCGATCGCGGATGCTGACCGCAAGCTGCAGTATCTGGGAGATGACGCCGAGAATGAGAATTCCAACACCCACCACGGACACATAGAGCAAAGGCCGCCATTCCGGAAAATTGATGTGCTGCAGCCGCCGCGTCATGCCCATCAGGCCCAGCACATAGAGCGGAGCAAAGGTCACCCAGAAGCCAATAAAGGCGAACCAGAAGGCCGCCTTGCCCAGCCCCTGATGCAGCCGGAAGCCGAAGGCCTTGGGGAACCAGAACTCGACACCGGCAAAGACGGCGAACACCACCCCACCGACGATGACGTTATGAAAATGCGCCACCAGGAACATGGAATTGTGCGTCAGGAAGTCCGCCGGCGGGACGGCGAGCAAGACGCCCGTCAGGCCACCAATGATGAAAGTGAAGATGAAGCCCATGGACCAGAGCATGGGCGCCTCGAACCGCACCCGGCCGCCATACATGGTGAAGATCCAGTTGTAGATCTTCACGCCAGTTCCCACCGCGATGACGCTGGAGGAGATGCCGAAGAAGGTATTCACCGCCGCGCCCGCACCCATGGTGAAGAAGTGGTGCAGCCACACCATCATGGAAACGACGCAGATGAAAAGGGTCGCGGCGACCATGGAACGGTAGCCGAACAACGGCTTGCCGGAGAAGGTGGGAAAAATCTCGGAGAAGATGCCGAAAGCCGGCAGCACCAGGATATAGACCTCCGGATGGCCCCAGGCCCATATCAGATTCACGAACATCATCGGGTTTCCGCCCGCGGTGTTGGTGAAGTAGTGCCAGCCGACATAGCGGTCCAAGGTCAGCATCGCGAGGGTGGCGGTGAGGATGGGAAAAACCGCCACGATCAGCATGCAGGAGGCCAGCGACGTCCAGCAGAAGACCGGCATCCGCAGATAGCTCATGCCGCGGCAGCGCATCTTCAGCACCGTGGTGACGATGTTGATTCCGGTTATCAGGGTGCCGATACCGGAAATCTGCACGGCCCAGAGATAGTAATCCACCCCAACCCCGGGGGTGTAAGTCGTCTCGCTGAGTGGCGGATAGGGCAGCCAGCCGGTGCGGGCGAACTCGCCGATGAAAAGCGACACATTGACCAGCAGCGCGCCGCTCGCGGTCAGCCAGAATCCCACCGAATTGAAGGTCGGGAAGGCCACATCGCGAACACCCAGTTGCAGCGGCACCAGGAAGTTCATGAATCCCAGCACCAACGGCATGGCGCCGAACAGGATCATGATCGTGCCGTGCGCGGTGAATATCTGGTTGTAGTGCTCGGGCGGCAGATATCCCGGCCCCTCGATCGCCATGGCCTGCTGGGTGCGCATCATGATGGCATCGGCAAAGCCGCGGATCAGCATGAGAACGCCGAGCAGGCAATACATGATGCCGATCCGCTTGTGATCCACGCTGGTGATCCATTTGTGCCAGAGATAGGGCCACCATTTTTTAACGGTGATCAAACCCAGCACGCCCAAGACCAGCAGGATCACGATCGCAGATGTGATCAGCGGGATCGGCTGCGAGAAAGGGATGGCCGAAAGGCTGAGCTTGCCGAACATAGTCAATCCTTCCCGCCGGTGGAGACTTCACGCCCGGCATGCGCCGGGGATTCCGGCTGCGGCCCCGGCCCGGGCGCGATCTTCTGCGTGGCCACGGCATGGAAAAGCTGCGGATCGATCGCGCGATAGGTCGAGGGCGGCACGCGCTGGGTCTGGCGCATCAGGCTTTCATAGGCCGCCCGATCGAGCGTCGGGCCGGTGTTTCCTGTATTTGATGCCCAGCGTTCGAATTCGTCCGCCGCTACGCTTTTCACTTGGAATTGCATATCGGAGAAGCCGTCACCGGAGAATTGCGCGGATGTACCCCAGAGATTGCCCGGCCGGTCGGCCTGGAGATTCAACTGCGAGACCATGCCCGGCATGGCATAGATCATCGAGCCCAGGCGCGGGATGAAGAAGGCATTGAAGACGCTGGCCGAGGTGATCGAGAAATGCACCGGCGTGCCGACCGGCACTACCAGCTGATTGACGGTCGCGATACCTTGCTTGGGATAGATGAACAGCCATTTCCAGTCGAGCGAGACGACCTGCACCTCGAGCGGCGGGCTCCTGGAGGGCAAGGGCTTGAACGGATCCAGTCTGTAAGAGCCGATCCAGATGACGCCGCCAATGAACATGATGGTCAGGAACGGAATGGACCAGACCACCGCTTCGATCCGGCCCGAATAGGACCAGTAGGGCAGATATTCCGCCTTGGAATTGGAGGCGCGGTAGCGCCACGCGATCCAGTAAGCCAGCACCAAGGTGGGAATGACGATCGCGAGCATGATCGCGGTGGCGTCGATGAGAATGGTGGCATCGTCCGCGCCGACAGGGCCCGCGGGATCGAGCACGCCGCCCGAACATCCTGCCACGACGATGGGCAGCGGCAGAGCAAGGATGCGTGCCAGTCGCTGCAGTCCGGATATTTTCAGAGGAAGCATGATCCCCCCGATGCACTCAGCGAGCGAAAGTTTTGACGCTTTTCGGCGGGCAAGCCAAGAAACTAATGGCCGCACCCCCGCATCTGTCCGCATTCCCTACGGGAACGCTCGGTCTTGCTCAGCGTTTGCGCTTGTCCGTGCTGTCGCGGCCGGCCGGAATTTATCAAGACGAGACAGATTGCGCGGCGCTGTGCGGTTGCAAAATCGCCGGGCTATTGCGTCTGAATATCCGATTGGACGATGAAAATCCCAGACCTGCACTCGGGATCAGTTTTTCAGATCTTCCAATACCGCCGTGATGCGATGTACGGCTGACGGCAGATCGCGTTCGGCTTCCCGCCGCCACAGGCGCAGGATCACGTAGCCCTGCTCGCTCAGCAGCCGGTCGCGCACGATGGAGCCGGTACGGTGACGGCCGGGCTCACCATCTTCGAGCAACACCACCAGGCCGGCATCATGTTCGACGAAATCCAAAGTGAACGTGCGGAATGGCGACTTGCGGCGGAAGCGATAACCTTCCAGCGCCTTCAGCCGCGCCCAAAGGCGCATTTCGACCGTGTCGCGCGCGCGCAGCGGCGCTTTTCGCTGCATCAGAATTTGTTGGACTTATCGTCATTGCTTCCCTGCCGCGCCTTCATCTGCCGGAGAAAGACCAGCCAGACTCCGAAGATGAGCAGCATGGGAAACCAATTGATGAGTATGGCCAGCAGATCGGGCATCGGAGTCGGCGCCGGACCGGGGGCTTTGTTGCCGCTGGTGCCATGGAAAAAATTGAAAAGGAATACGAGAAGCAGCGCTATGGCGATCCACAGCACAAGATTGCGCAAGCGTCCCACCGGACTGGGAACCGATCCGAAGGCAGTCGTCGATTGCTGCCCGCGCCAAACGGTGGGCAGAATGCCCATGCTCTGCAATATGAAGCCGATGACAGCGATGCCCAGTCCCGCCAGCAGAAACACATTCGACAAATGTTCAAGCAGTGCGGTCAGCGGACCTTTGCCGTAATTATATTCATAGACCGGAATGCCGATCTGCAGTCCGATCCAGGCCGCCGCCGCCGCCAGAAAGCCGGCCAAGTAGACCTTCTGAGCCATTGTCAGCTTGTTCATGGCCTCATCCCCGACAATAGACTGGGATCGGCTGCTGTCGCGGTCAAGCCCTTGCCAGGGTCGTCAACTCCACCGCCTTATCCAGTTCATGCGCCAGGGCGGTGGCGCGCTTGGCGGCCTCGGCGTCCTCACCCCATTTTTCCGCCTGATAGATTTCATCGATCCGCGACAGCGTGAACACCTGGGCACCGCTGGCCGCGCCGTCAACAACCGCCAGCGCCAGAACCAGGCTGCCGGTGATGGAGGCGATGACGTGGAGCGCACCCAATGCAAAGGGGTCAAGCGCCTCCGTCGCCTGGCGCAGGGCCGCCAGGGCATCCGGCGTCTGGTCGACATGATTGAGGCCGGTTGCCACCGTCAGATTGGCGTCATGGCGCCGCCGCGCCCAGTCCAGCCACGGGTCCCAGCCCAGGCTTTGGCGGGCCACCAGATCGGCGGGCTGATGGGCACGGTAGCAGAGAAGATCATTCTCGGCGAAGCGCATGACCGCGTCGGTAACGGCCTGCCGGTTGGCCGTCACGCCATCGATCACGCTATTGGCCAGGCGCAGCAGCGGCATGGAGGTGGCGACCACTTCGTCGCCCTGTCCGCGCCATTCTCCGGCGATGGCGGCTGCCAGCTTTTCCGTCGGCAGGACAAGATTGTTCCGGGCGGGCGTCTTCACAGGTCGCCCGTCCAGCAGCACGGCGAAACCGCCCTCCGCCGGCGCCACGGAAACCTCTTTGTAAAAGCGTTTCATTTCTTTTTCTTCTTGACGGGAAAGGGATCGCGCCGGTCGTCAGGATCAAAACCCAGAAGGCGCCAGCTTTGCTCCATATGTGGCGAAAGCGGCGCGGTGACCTGAAGCCGGCCGCCGTCGGGCCGGCCAATATCGATCGAACGGGCATGCAGATGCAGCTTGTCGGCGATCTCGCCCTTTCCGCGCACGTCGGCACCGCCATATTTGAAATCCCCCACGATCGGGGTGCCCAGGCTGGCCAGATGCACGCGGATCTGGTGGGTGCGCCCGGTGATCGGCCGTGCTGCGACCCAGGCAAAATCCTGGCCGGCGGTGCCCATCACGGCATATTCGGTAAGGGCGAACTTGGCGTCGTCTTCCTCACTCACCGTCATGCGCTCATCCTTGCCGCGGGTGCCTTCCTTGGCCAGGGCCGCCTTGACCACGCCATGCTTCTGCTTCGGCACGCCCTTGACCAGGGCCCAATAGACCTTGGAGGTATCGCGCAGGGCCAGTGACTGGGCCAATCCACTCGCCGCCTGCGCCGTGCGCGCCACCATCAGCACACCTGACGTATCCCGGTCCAGGCGATGCACCAGCTTGGGGCGCGTGTTCTTCTCGAATGTCAGGCTGTCCAGCATACCGTCGACATGGCGGGTCAACCCGCTGCCGCCCTGGGTGGCCAGACCCGCGGGCTTGTCCAGAACGATCACCTGTTTGTCCATGTAGAGGATGCGATCGGCCAAGGAGCCCATCGGCTTTTGCGGCACGCGCTTCTGCGGGCGTTCATCCCTGGCGTGAACGACCTGCGGCGGCAGGCGCACCGCCTGGCCGGTGCTGATGCGGGTCGCGGCATCGGCCCGCTTGCCATCCAGCCGCACCTCGCCCTTGCGCAGCAGCTTTTGCAGAAGGACATGCGTGACGGCCGGATAATGCCGCCTGAACCAGCGGTCCAGGCGGATGCCATCGTCATCCGGTTCGATGGTGCGCAGTTCAGGCATAGACCATACGCATCAGCCAAAGGCCCGCGAACAGCGCGATCACCGAAAGCAACGCCGAACCGGCGATATAGAAAGCAGCCTGGCCATAGGCGTGGCGCTCGATCAGCATCGCGGCTTCCAGCGAAAAGGTGGAAAAAGTGGTGTAGCCGCCCAGGATCCCGGTGGTGAGGAAAGCGCGCACTTCCGGCGAGACGTTAAACCGCAGCGCCATCGCTTCGGTAAGAACGCCCATGATAAAGCCGCCGGTGATGTTGACGATGAAGATACCATAGGGAAAACCGGTCCAGGCCGGGCTTTGCACCCAGCCGGCAATCAGATAGCGCGCCATGGCGCCCAGGGCACCACCGACCCCAACGGCCCCCAATATCGCCGCCCTCATTCCCCATTCCCCTCCCGCTTCGCCCGAAGCTTGGACCAGTATTCCAGCCGCTTGGCAATCTCCCGCTCAAAGCCGGTTTTTTTCGGCGCATAGAATTGCTGCCGCGCCACGCCGTCCGGGAAATAATTCTGGCCGGAAAAGCCTTCCTCGGCGTCGTGGTCGTATTGATAGCCTTTGCCGTAGCCGAGATTCTTCATCAGCTTGGTCGGGGCATTGAGAATATGCGCCGACGGCATCAGCGAGCCACTGTCCTGCGCCGCCCGCTTGGCCGCGCCCAGCGCCTTGTAGACGGCATTGGATTTGGGCGCGCTGGCCAGATAGAGCACGCACTGGGCCAGCGCGATCTCCCCTTCCGGGCTGCCCAGAAAATCAAACACGTCCTTGGCCGCCAGGGCCTGATGCACCGCTTCGGGATCGGCCAGGCCGATATCTTCCACCGCGGCGCGCACCAGGCGGCGGGCGATGTAAAGCGGCTGCTCGCCGCCCGCCAGCATGCGCGCCAGCCAATAGAGCGCCGCATCAGGATCGGAGCCGCGAATGGACTTATGCAGGGCGGAGATGATGTTGTAATGCTCCTCGCGGCTCTTGTCATAGAGCGGCATGCGCCGCTGCACCGCGCCGACCAGCCCCGCCGGATCGAGCGGCTTTGCCGCTTTCACGCTGGAAAGCTCTTCCACCAGATTGAGCAGGTAGCGGCCGTCACCGTCGGCCATGGCGCGCAAGGACGCGCGCGCATCCTCGGTCAGCGGCAGCTTCCGGCCGTCATAGGCTTCCGCCCGCTGCAACAAGATCTCCAGCGCGGCATCGTCCAGCCGACGCAGGACCAGCACCTGGGCGCGCGACAGGAGCGCGCCATTCAGCTCGAAGGACGGGTTTTCCGTGGTGGCGCCGACAAGAATGACGGTACCGTCTTCTACCACCGGCAGGAAGCTGTCCTGCTGGCTGCGGTTGAAGCGGTGGATTTCGTCGATGAAGAGCAAGGTGCCCTGGCCCATCTTGCGGCGGCCGCGCGCAGCTTCGAACGTCTTCTTGAGATCGGCGACACCGGAGAAGACGGCCGAGAGCTGATCGAAATGCAGGTTGAAGGCACTTGAGAGCAACCGGGCGATCGTGGTCTTGCCGGTGCCGGGCGGGCCCCAGAGGATGATGGAATGGGGCCGTCCTATCGCCACCATGCGGCCCAGCGGGCCTTCGGACCCCAGCAGGTGGTCCTGCCCCACCACCTCGGCAAGGCTTTTGGGCCGCAGCCGGTCGGCCAGCGGGCGCGGGGCGTCGTCCGCCAAATCGCTCGATTCAAAGAGGTCGCTCACAACCCCTTATAGCAAAAAAGCTCCGCAGGGGTGTCCCGCGGAGCTTCCATTCTAACGGTCCCGGCTAGTCCAGATGCCACTTCACGCCGAAGGACAAATTATTGGACTTGTTGCCGACCTGGGTCAGGCCGCCGGCATTCACGTCGTGGGCGTCCTGATAGCGATATTCGGCAAACAGGCTGGCCCATTCGGAGGCGCGATATTCCACGCCGCCCAGGGCCTGCCAGCCCAGCACGGTGGAACCGCCATGGTTGCCGACGCCGTTGTCGATATTGGTGTTGACCGCGCCTAGGCCCGCGCCGCCATAGAGGCTGAACGGCGAATCGGTCGGCATATGGTAGATCAGGTTCGCCATGTAGGAGCTCGACTGCAGGCGCGCATTGCTGGTGTTGGAATAGGTGGACTGATTGAACAGCCCGTCCGCTTCCACCGAAAAATTCGGCAGGTTCCAGTTGTCCAGAGTGGTGCCGACACGGGCCCCGACATTGAAGCCGGTATCCATCGGATTTTTCGTGCCGCTGACATTAAGCCCCGGCGCGAAGGTTGGACCGCCCAACACCGATACATAGGTGTCGGCCAAAGCCGCAGAACCCGTCATGCCGATCAGCAGCGCCGCGGCGGAAGCAACAATAAAGTTTTTCATTTCAATCCTCTGCATAGACCCCCCATGTGGGAGACCTAACGCGAAGATTCCAGATGCGTCGCGTTACAGATCGGAAAAACGAGAAGAATTGATTGCGGGCAACAAAGTGCAATATCTCTTTTGTGAGGCGCGCCGCGCTTTTCCGCGTGTTTCCATCACAGTTTCGCCGCCTTCATGAACCCGGCGGGCAACAATAACAAAAGAGATAATTATCCTTCCACGGATAAAAGTAAGGCGACGGCCGCCGCGTTCGCCCAGCTTTTCTTATTAGAGGTCGTAGCGACAGCGTACGGAGGCGAATTGGAAAAGCTGGCACCGTTCCGAACGGCAGCACGCACCGCGAGGAAGGGCTGGCCGCAGAATTAGCCTTCGACAGACAGTGTGAGCCGCCGTCCGCCACGCTCGATCACCATATTCCACTGGTTGACGCTATTGAGCGCGCGCACCAGTTCTCCGGTGCGATTGATATTCGCACCATTGATGCTGCGGATGATGTCACCCGGCTGGAAGCCGTAATTGGCCGCCAAGCCGCCGGGATTGACCGCGATGATCGCCACGCCATGGGCCATCACATCCATCTGCAATTCGGTGGCGGCGGCCGGCGACAGATTTTCTACCCGGGCGCCAACCAGCGGATTGCGGCCCGAGATGGTGGTGACTTCCTTGGGCGGGTTTTCGGGCGGCAGAGCCAGGGTCACGTTCACATCGCGGCCGGTCTTGCCGGCGGCGACGTGCATCCGCACGCTGTCGCCGGGCCGGTGCGTGGCGGTGCGATAGTTCAGCGACTGCATGTCGTCCACCGCGGCACCGTCCACCGATTGCACCACCTCGCCGCTCTTGACGCCGGCGCGGGCCAGCGGCCCACCGGGATAGACTTCCTTGATCAGCACACCGCCCGGCCGTGGCAGACCGAGGCTGGCGGCGATATCGCTGGTCACCGGCTGGCCGCTGGCGCCAACCCAGGCGAGTTGAACGCTGGGCGTCGCGCCGGTCTTCAGTCCACCCTCCACGCCCTCGACCACGCGCCGCACCAGGTTGGCGGGAATGGCGAAACCGATGCCAATATTGCCGCCGGTACGCGAATAGATGGCGGTGTTGATGCCGGCCAGCTTGCCGTCGGTGGTGACCAAAGCGCCGCCGGAATTGCCCGGATTGATGGCGGCATCGGTCTGGATGAAGAACTGATAGTCGCTGGCCGAAATCTGGGTCCGCGCCAGCGCCGAAACGATGCCCATGGTGACAGTCTGGCCGACATTGAAGGGATCACCGATCGCCAGCACCAGATCGCCCACCTGCACCGCATCGCTGTCGGCAAAGGCCACCACCGGCAGGCGCTCGCCCTTGGTATCGATCTTGAGGACGGCAAGATCGGTGCGGGCATCGGCCATCAACACCTTGGCCCGGAATTCGCGCTTGTCCGCCAGCGCCACGGTGATCTCGTTGCCGCCTTCCACCACATGGTTGTTGGTGACGATCAGCCCGTCGGCCCGGACGATCACGCCGGAGCCCAGGCTCTGCTGCACGCGCTGACGCATTTCCGGTGAGCCGAACAGTTGGCTGAACAGCGGATCGTTGAAGAAGGGATTGACCTGCTGCTGCACCACCGACTTGGAATAGACATTCACCACAGCGGGTGCGACGCGCTTGACCACCGGGGCGAAGGTGAGCTGCACCTGCGGCATCGAGCTCGGTGCAGTGGACAGGCCGCGCGGCGCCGGCGGCGCCATCCGCAGGGGTTCCGGCTTGGTGGCCGCCGCCCTGTTATCGGCGGTCAGGGCTGGAACGGCATAGATGGCGGCGCCGGCCAAGGCGATCACGCCGGCGATGATGGAAATCGTCTTCATAGGTTCCTGCCTGAGATACTGGCGAAAGCGCATGGACAAAAGAAAAGGGCGGCAATGCTGCCGCCCCAATCTAAATCAAACTGCGGCCAAAATCAGGCTTTACGCCTCGGCTTCCGCGTCCACTTCCACGGGGCCGGAATCCTGGCCTTTCGCGTCCACATCGCGGTCGATGAACTCTATGATAGCCATCGGTGCATTGTCGCCATGGCGGAACCCGGCCTTCAGAACGCGGGTGTAACCGCCGGGGCGGCCCTTGTAACGGGGACCGAGGACGTCGAACAGCTTGGTGACCTGATCGGCATCCTTGATCTGGGCCAGCGCCTGGCGGCGGGCATGCAGATCCTTCGCGCCACGGCGCGACAGGGTGACCAGCTTCTCGATCACGGGACGAAGGTCTTTGGCCTTCGGCAGCGTGGTCTTGATCTGCTCATGCTTGATCAGCGCGGCGGTCATGTTGCCCCACATCGCCTTGCGGTGCGAGGCGGTGCGGTTGAACTTGCGGCCTTGATTGCCGTGACGCATGTCCTAAATCCTTGTCATGGCCCGCCAGCGTTAACTGCCTGCGGGCCAACCATTTCCTAGTATTGGTCTTCGTAACGCTTGGCGAGATCTTCGATATTCTCGGGCGGCCAGCCGGGCACTTCCATGCCCAGATGCAGGCCCATCTCGGCCAGCACCGCCTTGATCTCGTTCAGCGACTTGCGGCCGAAGTTCGGGGTACGGAGCATCTCCGCTTCCGTCTTCTGGATCAGGTCGCCGATATAGACGATGTTGTCGTTCTTCAGGCAGTTGGCCGAACGCACCGACAACTCCAACTCGTCCACCTTCTTGAGCAGGACGGGGTTGAAGGCCAGATCCGGCTTGGCTTCCTCGGTGGCCCGCTCGCGCGGCTCCTCGAAGTTGATGAAGACCTGCAGCTGGTCCTGGAGGATGCGCGCGGCATAGGCCACGGCATTGTCCGGCGTGACGGCGCCGTTGGTCTCGACCGTCAGAGTGAGCTTGTCATAGTCGAGAATCTGGCCCTCGCGGGTGTTCTCGACCTTGTAGGAGACCTTCTTCACCGGGCTGAACAGCGAGTCCACCGGGATCAGGCCGATAGGCGCATCTTCCGGACGGTTGCGGTCGGCCGGGACATAGCCCTTGCCGGTGGCGATGGTGAGCTCCATGCGGAAGTCCACCTTCTCGTCCAGAGTGCAGAGCACCAGGTCGGGATTGAGGATCTCGATGTCGGCGGTGGTCTGGATGTCGCCGGCCTTGACCTCGCCCGGGCCCTGCTTGCGCAGGCTGATGCGCTTGGGACCTTCGGCATGCATGCGCAGCGCGATCATCTTCACGTTGAGCACGATGTCGGTGACGTCTTCGCGCACGCCCTGGATGGAGGAGAATTCGTGCAGCACGCCCTCGATCGAGATGGCGGTGACGGCGGCGCCCTGCAGCGAC
>CAYQZM010000139.1:0-12082 GCA_964421935.1 uncultured Rhizobium sp.
TCGAACCGTCCTTGTGCACGGCGATGTCGTTGGGCGAGTTGAGCGGCTGGCCGTTATAACTGTCGGCGATCACGGTCATGGAGCCGTCATGCTCCCAGCGCACCACGCGGCGCAGGTAATGCTGCGCCGAGATCTGGCGGCCCTCGAAGTCGAAGGTGTTGCCGTTGGAATTGAACGATTGGCGGCGGAAGGGCGTGATCTCGCCCGTTTCCCAGATGTAGCGATACTGGATGTCGCCGGCCACGTCGCTGAACACCACATACTGGCCTTCACCGCTCCAGGCCGGGCCTTCCGCCCATTGAAAGCCGGTCTGCACCCGCCGGATCTGGCTGTGCCCGACAAAGATACCGGCCTTGGGATCGATCGTCAGGATATCGGGATCGGGGAAAATGCCGGGCGGCGCATCGGGCCCGAAGACGCGCCCGTTCAGCACCGTGGCGATCGGCGCCAGTTGCGGGCCCTTGGTCTGTGCGAGCGCCATACCCGGCATGGCGATGGCCGCACCCGCGATCAGGCCGCGGCGCGTCAGGTCGAATGTCATGGATGCCTCCCCAGCAGTTTATTCTGCTGGGAAGGGGAACCTGCCTAAACAAGCCTGTCAATGCACCCCGCCCTGCGCTCAGGCTTTCATACGCCGCCGCCAGGCGTGCCTCACGCTGTCAACCGGGCGCCGCGCCTTGCATGTTCACCCGCAGCATGTAGATCGACTGGGTCGCGGTCATGAAGACATGGTCGCGCTTTGGCCCGGCAAAGCAGAGATTGGCGCAAGGCTCGGGCAGGCGGATGCGGCCGATCAGCTTGCCGTCCGGATTCCACACCGTGACCCCGGCATAGCCTAAAGGCGCCGCTGAGCTCGCCCAGATATTGCCGGCACGGTCGGCGCGCATGCCGTCGGGGCCGCAGCGCACCCCGTCCACCATGCAGTCGGTGAATTCGCGCAGGTTCGCGACCTTGCTGCCGCGGATGTCGCCCACCGTGATGCCGCCGCCGCGAATGACATAGACCTTGGTGTAATCGGGCGAGAAGCAGATGCCGTTGGGCGGCTTGCCCTGCTCGTAGGGCACCGCGACCTCGACCTTGCCGCCGGGATCGATGCGGTAGACGTTCATCGGCAGCTGCTGATGCAGGCTGCCCGCTTTCTGGATGCCGACGCCGGTGTTGCCGATGTTGGGATCGCGCACCCCGCCGGCATTCATCGGCCCGTCACCCTGGTCGGGATGGCCCTCGGCCAGATTGCCGCCGAATTGCGGATCGGTGAACCAGACGCTGCCGTCCTTGTGCGGGGCAAGATCGTTGGGCGAGTTGAGCGGCTTGCCGTCGTACTGGTCGGCCAGGACACTCATCGAGCCGTCGGCTTCCCAGCGCACCACGCGGCGGAAGAAATCCTGGGTGGAAAGCTGGCGGCCCTGATGATCGAAGCTGTTGCCGTTGGTGGAGAAGGAAGGCCGGCGGAACACCGTGACCTCGCCGGTCTCCCAGATGTAGCGATAGAGCGTATCGTTCTTGACGTCGCTGAAGATGGCGTACATGCCGATGTTCGACCAGGCCGGGCCCTCCGCCAGATGCAGGCCGGTATAAAGGCGCCGGATGGCTTCCTGCCCGATCAGCAGGCTGCCGAAGGACGGGTCCACCCGCAGCACGTCGGGATCGGGCGTAAACACCGGGGCGGCGCCGGGCGAGAAATCACGTGGCGGATCGGTGATGACCGAGCGCGGTGTGCCCAGTAGTGGCTTGGCGCTTTGGGCCTGCGCCAGAGCCGGCACGGTCGCGGCGGCGGCCGCCAGCATCAGGCGGCGATCGAGTTGGGTCATGGCTAGGCTCCCCTTGTTTTTCTTTGTGCTGAGCATCGAAGCTGGTGCGGGGGCCTGTCAATCAGGCAAGGCCTCTTTGTTAGTTGCATTCCGCACTTTCCGAATAAGGTCGATCTGATCTGCTTGCGGAAGCGCGGTTACCGTCATTTCATCCCGGGTCGTCGTCCACACCGGTGCGCCCCATCTTGGATCGCTGCGATAACGCGGCACGATCTGCCAATGCAGATGAGGAACCACATTCCCCATCATCTCGACGTTGATGTGATCGGGCTGCAGGGTTTGCATCAGCGCTTTCTCCGCCGCGTAAAGATCGGCACAGAATAAGGCCCATTCGTCGAAGGAAACATGATCGGGGCGCGTCGCGTGCCGGACGTCCAAAATCAGGAGGGAGTGGCCGCGATAGGTCTGGTTTTTCGACAGATAAAGGGAGGAAATATTCAGCCTTGCAACAAAATCCCAATATGCATTGGATTTGGGCCGAGGTCGGCACATGGGGCAATCGATCCCCCCAGCCCAACGATCCCATGCATTTTTTTCTGCAGGTTCGTCAGGCATCTGGCGAAGCCCCCAACCGGTTCCGCGACTATCCATACTAATTGACTTTTTCAGGCTTCAAGGCCTAAAACCCGGCCACTTTCCGGAAAGCCGCTACGACTTTCCGGTCCCCCGCCCGGCGCGGGGGATCGCCCCCAGGCAGCGCAGGTGCGCCCCCTGGGGCGTAAGTGCTTGGAATACAACGCACCCTGAGTTTCTGGAAGGGTGAGACCCTCATGCTTCGACAAGCTCAGCATGAGGAATTTGAGGTTTGAATGTTTGAAAGTCTGCAATCCCGCCTCAGTGGCGTCTTCGACAAGCTCCGCGGCCGCGGCGCCCTGACCGAAGCCGATGTGGATGCCGCCCTGGGCGAAGTCCGCGCCGCCCTGATCGAGGCCGACGTCGCTCTGCCTGTGGTCAAGGACTTCATCGAAAAGGTCCGTCCCCGCGCCATCGGCGAGAATGTGATCCGCTCGGTCACGCCCGGCCAGCAGGTGATCAAGATCGTGCACGATGTGCTGGTCGAGACCCTGGGCCAGGAGAATGAGCAGCTTGCCATCGGCTCTCCGCCCGCACCCATCCTGATGGTGGGCCTGCAGGGCTCGGGCAAGACCACCACCAGCGCCAAGCTGGCTCTATTGCTGCAGACCAAAGAAAAGAAGCGCGTGCTGATGGCCTCGCTGGACACCACCCGTCCGGCCGCCATGGAGCAGTTGCGCGTCCTGGGCGAGCAGGCCGGCATCGCCACCCTGCCGATCATCGCCGGCCAGGGCCCGCTTGATATCGCGCGTCGGGCCATGGCCTCGGCCAAGGTCGGTGGCTATGACGCCGTCATTCTCGACACCGCCGGCCGCCAGCATGTCGATGAGCAGTTGATGGCGGAAGTCGCCAGCGTGAAGCAGCTGGCGAACCCGCACGAGACCTTGCTGGTGGCAGATGCCCTGACCGGTCAGGACGCGGTCAATATCGCCAAGTCGTTCAATGAGCGCGTCGGCGTTTCCGGCATCATCCTCACCCGTGTCGACGGCGATGGCCGCGGCGGCGCGGCGCTTTCCATGCGCACCGTCACCGGCGCGCCGATCAAGTTTCTGGGCGCGGGCGAAAAGCTGGATGCGCTGGAGCCCTTCCATCCGGCGCGCGTGGCCTCGCGCATCCTGGACATGGGCGATGTGGTCTCCCTGGTCGAGAAGGCGTCCGAGACGCTCGACAAGCAGGAAGCTGAGCGCATCGCTGCCAAGATGAAGAAAGGTCAGTTCGACATGAACGACCTGAAGGCCCAGCTGAACCAGATGAAGAAGCTGGGTGGCATGAAGGGCGTCCTGGGCATGCTGCCGGGCGTGGGCAAGATCAAGGGCCAGCTGGAAGCGGCGGGCCTGGACGACAAGATCCTCACCCGCCAGGAGGCCATCATCCAGTCCATGACCAAGGCCGAGCGCAGCGAGCCCGACATGATCAACGGCTCTCGCAGGAAACGCATCGCCGCCGGCGCGGGCGTCGATGTCAGCGAGGTCATCAAGCTCCTCAAGATGCACCGCCAGATGGCGGACATGATGAAGAAGATGGGCAAGGGAAAGATGCCGATGATGCCACCGGGCATGGGCGGCGGCTTTCCCGGCGGCATGCCGCCCGGCTTCGGCCGGCGCTAGAAGCGCCTCAAGGAGATCAATTGTTTTAACGCTTACAACTGAAGGAAAACATCACATGGCACTTCGCATTCGTCTGGCCCGCGGCGGCACCAAGAAACGCCCGCACTACAATATCGTGATCTCGGATTCGCGCTCGCCGCGCGATGGCCGCTTCATCCAGAAGATCGGCTTCTACAATCCACTGCTGCCCTCCGACCATGCCGACCGCATCAAGCTGGACCTGGAAGCGGCCAAGACCTGGATCGCCAAGGGCGCCGTCGCCACCGACCGCGTCCACAAGTGGCTGGCCAATGCCGGCCTGGTCAAGGCGCGAACCCACAACAATCCGCAGAAGGCCCAGCCCAAGAAGAAGGCGCAGGAACGCGCTGCCGCGGCGGCCAAGGCTGCTGAAGCTGCGTAAGGACGTTCTTCTGGCTGCCGTCATCGGAGCGGTGGGGCTGAAGGGCGAGGTGAGGGCAAAGCTCTTCACCGCCACGCCCGACGCCCTGCCGCGCTATAAGAGCCTGCATACGGCCCAAGGCCGCAAGCTTGTCATCACCGCCTTTCGCCCTTCCAAACAGGGCGAGGCGGTGATTGCCTTTGAGGGGGTGCGCGACCGCGATGCCGCCGAGGCGCTGAAAGGTGCAGAGCTTTACGTGGACCGCGCCCTGCTGCCCAAGACCGGCGAGGACGAATTCTATCATGCCGACCTGATCGGGCTGGAAGCGCGTGATAGCGAAGGCCGCGTGCTGGGCAAGGTCGCTGCGCTTCACAATTTCGGCGCCAGCGACGTGATCGAGCTCATCCGGTCCGACGGCGACAGCGTGCATCTGGCCTTCACCCGCGAGACCGTGCCGGTGCTGAACATCGAAGCAGGCTATATTGTCGTCGCCGTGCCTGAAGACGACGAGGGCAATGACCATGTTGCGTAACTGGTCCGCCACGGTCCTCACGCTTTTTCCCGAGATGTTTCCCGGGCCGCTCGGTATTTCGCTCCTGGGCAAGGCGCTGCAGAACGGCCTCTGGTCGCTGGAGGTGCGCGACATCCGCGACCATGGCCTGGGCAAGCACCGCACCGTGGATGACACGCCAGCAGGTGGTGGGCCGGGCATGGTGATGCGCGCCGATGTGGCGGCGGCGGCGATTGATGCCGTCGAACGGAACAACCGGCCACGCATCTATCTCTCCCCGCGTGGGGTGCCGTTGACCCAAGCGCGGGTAAAGGAACTGGCGGCCGGTCCCGGCGCTATCCTGCTTTGCGGCCGGTTCGAGGGCCTGGACCAGCGGGTGATCGAGGCACGGAACCTGGAGGAAGTCAGCCTGGGCGATTTCGTGCTGGCTGGGGGCGAGATCGCCGCCATGGCCCTGATCGAGGCCTCGGTCCGGCTCCTGCCGGAGGTTTTGGGCGCTTGCGCCTCCACGGCCGAGGAAAGCTTCACCTCGGGCCTCCTGGAATACCCCCACTACACCCGACCGCAACTGTTCGAGGATCGCCCCATTCCGGATGTACTAACAGGCGGGAATCATTCGGAAATTTCCAAATTTCGCCAAGCCGGGGCGGAAGAACTGACCAGGGTGCGGCGCCCAGACCTCTGGGATGCTTACGAAAAGGCCCCAAAAGCCTTTGAAAAAGGCCGCAGCTAAGGCTATACGCGCCCGCTCAATTGCTTTTTCCCGGAGATCCCCATGAACCTGTTGCAGCAGCTCGAAGCCGAGCAGATGGCCGCCTTGCGGACCAAGAAGCTGCCGGAATTTCGCCCGGGCGACACCCTCAAGGTCAACGTCAAGGTTGTGGATGTCACCTATGACGAGAAGGCCAAGCAGAACAAGACACGCGAACGCCTGCAGGCCTTCGAGGGCGTCTGCATCGCCCGTCAGGGTGCCGGCCTGAACGAGGCTTTCACCGTGCGCAAGGTCTCCTATGGCGAAGGCGTGGAGCGCGTCTTCCCCATCTATTCCCCGCTGGTGGATTCGGTGGTGGTGGTGCGCAAGGGCAAAGTCCGCCGCGCCAAGCTCTATTACCTGCGTGGCCGCACCGGCAAGTCCGCCCGCATCAGCGAGCGCACCGACAGCGCCGCGGTTGAAGGCCCCGAAGCCGCCTAGAATCGGCACTTCTTCAAAAGACTCAGGAGCCGCGGATGTTTCGTCTGCGGCTCCTTTGCTTTTGGCGGGTGCCGGAAACCCCGATTTTTCGGGGTTTTCCACCGCATATCGGCGAAAAGCCCCAATTTATTGCGCTTTTTTGAGCCAAGCCCCCCTTTATCTTGCGGGAAATACCGTAAAATTGGGCTCTTCATTGATTCGCTACCTAGAGGGAAAATCCCATGGCCACAGCCGCAAAAGCAAAAGTCGAAACCGTTTCCACGCGTCAGCTTGCCGGCCAGCTGGCCGAGAAGCATGAGCTCTCCCAGAAAAGCGCCAACGCGATCCTGGAAGACACGATCGGTCTGATCACCAAGCACCTGAAGAAGGGCGCCCGCATCCGTCTCAATGGTCTGGGCATCCTGGTGGTGCGCAAGCGCGGTCCGCGCATGGGCCGCAATCCCGCCACCGGCGAAGCCATCAAGATCAAGGCGTCCAAGAAGGTTGCGTTCCGCGCCTCCAAGGAGCTGAAGGAAGCCATCTAAGCTTCATCTGCTTTGAGCAAAAAGGGCCGGGTGCGCGAGCATCCGGCCCTTTTTCTTTCGGGGCTCGAACGGGAAAGATTTGGCGGCGCGCGCGTTCGGAAAAATCATGACCTTGCTGCATGCGTTTGCCGGGATCGCGCGCGCCTTGCTGCCGCCCTGGCTGCAAGCCCTGCTTATATTCCTTGTCATCGTCAGCCTTGGGCTTTTCCTGCAGCGCTTCGTGACCGGCTTTCTCGGCCGCCGGCCCGCGGACTGGCATCCCTTCCTGAAGCATGCCTGGCAGCGGACCCGCCGCCTGGTCCGCTTCATGCTCGCGGTTTTCGCCGCCGGCATGGCGCTGCAGCTGGTGCCGCTGTCGTCCCGGCAACAGGATGTGATGGCGCGCATATTCCTGGCGCTCTTCATCGTGCAGATGGGATGGCTGGCGATCGTCGTCGCCAATATCGCCATGGATCGTTATGCCTATGGCCTCAAGCTGGACAGCGCCGACGATCTGATGGCGCGAAAGGCCGAGACCCAGCTCAGGATCCTGCGCCGCGCGCTCAATGTCCTGCTCGCTCTGCTGACGGTCGGCTTTGCGCTGATGACATTCGACGCGGTGCGCCAGTTCGGCATTTCGCTGTTCGCTTCCGCCGGCATTGCCGGCATCGTTGCCGGTGTTGCCGCCCGGCCGCTGTTCGAGAATCTGATTGCGGGTCTGCAGCTCGCCTTCACCCAGCCTTTGCGCCTGGGCGATGCGGTGGTGATCAACAATGAATGGGGCTTCGTCGAGGAGATCGGCTCGGTCTATATCGTGGTGCGGCTGTGGGACTGGCGCCGCCAGGTGGTTCCGCTTTCCTATCTGTTCCAGACGCCGTTCACCAACTGGACACGTTCCACCTCTTCCATCATCGGCTCGGTGATGATCTACGCCGATTACACGCTGGACATGGACAAGGTGCGCGCCAGGGCGACCGAGATCGTCAAGGCCTCGCAACTTTGGGACGGACAGGTGGTGAATGTGCAGGTTTCCGATGCGCGCGAGCAGGTGATCGAGGTCAGGATCCTGGCCTCGGCGTCCAACTCCGGGCGGGCCTGGGACCTGCGCTGCGAGGTGCGGGAAAAAGTGATCGCCTTCATCCGCGACGAGTTGCCCGGCGGGCTGCCGCGGGTGCGGCGCGAGGATTTCCGCATTGTGGAAGAGCCGGTCCGTCCCCTGCCGCAGGCACATTAGGCGGATCTTTTTGCCGCCTTGCCGTGGCGGCCCCGACGGGCTAGGTAGCGCCCGCAATTTGTGTGGGGATTATCATGGCGCGCAAGAAAATCGCTCTTATCGGCGGCGGACAGATCGGCGGCACCCTGGCCCATCTGGTGGCTCTGAAGGAGCTGGGCGATGTGGTGATCTTCGACATCATGGAAGGCCTGCCGCAGGGCAAGGCGCTGGATCTTTCCCAGTCCGGCCCCGTGGACGGCTTCAATGCCAAGCTCAGCGGCACCAACAGCTATGCCGACATCAAGGATGCCGATGTGGTGATCGTCACCGCCGGCGTGCCGCGCAAGCCCGGCATGAGCCGCGATGACCTGCTTGGCATCAACCTCAAGGTGATGGCCGCGGTCGGTGAAGGCATCCGCAACAACTGCCCGAATGCCTTCGTGGTCTGCATCACCAATCCGCTCGATGCGATGGTCTGGGCACTGCAGAAATTCTCCGGTGTCCCGCATGCCAAGATCGTGGGCATGGCCGGCGTGCTGGATTCGGCGCGCTTCCGCCATTTCCTGGCCGAGGAATTGGGCGTCTCGGTGGAAGATGTCTCCGCCTTCGTGCTGGGCGGTCATGGCGACACCATGGTGCCGATGCCGCGCTTCTCCACCGTTGCCGGCATCGCCTTGCCCGAGCTGGTGAAGATGGGCTGGATCAAGCAGGACCGGCTGGACCAGATCGTGGACCGCACCAGGAATGGCGGTGCCGAGATCGTCGGCCTGCTCAAGACCGGCTCGGCCTATTACGCGCCCGCCACCAGCGCCATCGCCATGGCCGAAAGCTATCTCAAGGACCAGAAGCGGGTGCTGCCTTGCGCCGTCCATGTTAATGGCGCTTACGGGATCAAGGATCTCTATGTCGGCCTGCCGGTCGTCATCGGCGAGAAGGGCGTGGAGCGGGTCGTGGAGCTGGATCTGACCGCCGAGGAAAAGGCCGGGCTGGAGAAGTCTGCCGGCGCGGTGAAGGGCCTGATCGACGCCTGCAAGAAGCTTGAACCCAAGCTGGCCTGACACCATTTCCTGTTCTGCAAGGTCTGCACACGCAATGTGATGGCCGCATCGCTTGTGCGGCTTCGCGGCTTTTGCGACAATTTGATACAAATTGGGCCCGCGAGAACGCTAAGTCATGGTTTTAAAACGTCTTTTTATTGTTGTGGCTGTTGCCGTCAGCGCCCTGCTGGCGGTGCCGGCGGTCGCGCAGCCGTCTGCAACCCTGGTGATCCATGTGCGGGAGGTCTCGCCCAAGGGGGGTACCTTGCGCCTGGGCCTCTATGACGAAGCCCGCTATCCGGACGACGATTCCACGCCTGTGGCCAGCGCCGATGTGCGGGCCGAGAGCGGGGAGACGGTGATCACGCTGAACGATATCCCGCCCGGCACCTATGCCATCGAGACGTTTCAGGACATCAACTCCAACAACAAGATGGACACGACCTGGTTTGGCATTCCGGAAGAGCCCTTCGGTTTCTCGCGCGACGCCAAGCCCCGTCTGTCCAAGCCGTCCTTCGCCCAGGTGAAATTCGAGGTGGTGCCCGGCACGAATGTGCAGACGCTGCACCTGCAGGCCTCCTTCTCTCTGATCGCGGCGAAGTAAGCTTTTCCCGTCGGGACTTTCGCGCGCGCGCATGTTAAGGCACGTGCCCCCATGACCGACGGCACCGTCTACCGCGACCGCGATCTTTATTCCTTCGTCAGCTCCCGTTTCATCGCCACCCTGGCCATCCAGGTCCAGTCGGTTGCGATCGGCTGGCAGATTTATGACATGCAGCGCACGCCGCTGGCCCTGGGCCTGGTAGGTCTGTGCCAGTTCGCGCCGATGTTTCTGCTGACCCTGCCGGCCGGCGACATCACCGACCGCTTCAACCAGCGCCGGGTCTATAGCCTGGCGGCGGGTCTGCAGGCGCTATGCAGCGCCCTGTTCCTCACCTTGAGCATTTTTCGGCCGCATACGGCCTGGATGTACTATCTGGTGCTGGTGCTGTTCGGCGCGGCGCGTGGCTTTTCGGGTCCGTCCGGCTCCTCGCTGTTGCCGTTCCTGGTGCCGCCGGAACGGCTGTCGCGCTCCATCGCCTTCAGTTCATCCTTCTTCACCGCCGCCACCATTTCGGGACCGGCATTGGGCGGCTTCCTCTATGGTCTGGGACCGGTGCCGGTCTATTCGCTCTGCATCGCCGGCTTTATCGGTGCCGCCTTGATCGTGTCGCGGTTGGGCGGGCGGCGCTTCACACCGGAAACCACCCAGGCCAGCCGGTATGAGCGTGTGGCCGAAGGCGTGAAATTCGTGCGCTCGCGCCCGGTGGTGCTGGGCGCGATTTCCCTCGATCTGTTCGCGGTGCTGCTGGGCGGGGCCACCGCGCTTCTGCCGGTCTATGCCCGCGACATCCTGCATGTCGGGCCGCTGGGGCTGGGCTTTCTGCGCAGCGCGCCAGCCGCCGGGGCTTTTTCCATGGCGTTCTTTCTTACCCACTGGCCGCTCAAGCACAAGGTCGGCATCAAGATGTTCGCGGCCGTCGCCATGTTCGGGATTGCCACCATCGTCTTCGGTCTTTCCACCTGGTTTCCGCTCTCGCTGGTGGCGCTGTTCACTCTGGGAGCGTCCGACATGGTGAGCGTCAATATCCGCGGCAGCCTGATCCAGCTTGCCACACCCGACTATATGCGCGGCCGCGTCTCGGCGGTCTCGATGCTGTTCATCGGCGCCTCCAACGAGCTGGGCGAGTTTGAATCGGGCACGACTGCCGCCCTGATGGGAACGGTGCCCGCCGTTGTCGTCGGCGGCATCGGCACCTTGCTGGTGGTGGGATGGTGGATGAGGCTGTTTCCGCCATTACGCCGGGTGAACAAGTTCGCCGACGTCACGATTCCGGTCTGAAGCTAGAAACGATAATCCAGCGACGCGTAGAGGCCGTCCTTGGTCGGCGCCACGCCATAGGTCAGCCCTTTGGGCCGATAGTGGGTAGTGAAAATCTGGCTCATGCCGAAGGCGATGCCGGCGCTTGCGGCCACGTCGTACCAATGATGCTTGTTGGCATCGACCCTGCTCCAGCCCACAAAGGTCGCGGCCGCATAGGCCGGCAGGCCATATTCCCAGCCATAGCGATCCCACAGGAACTGCGCCGGGGCAAAGGCCAGCGCAGAGGTATCGGACGGCATGGACTGGAAATCGCTTTTGTCGGGCCGCTGTTCCCGGATCACATGCTTGAGCCCGTAAGCCAGGCCCACTGTCGCCATCGTGTCCACCGTGAGCTGGGCCGCGCCCATCCAGTCATCTTTGTAGAGCGTGATGCCGCCGGCGATGGCGGGCAGGGCGATCGCGACGCCGGTGCCCACGCTTTCACTGCCGCCCGCAAAAGCAGGCGACGTGATGCCCAGCATCAGCGCCACGAATAAGACTCTACGCATCGATCCGGTTTAGTCGGGACTGTCCGCCCGTGCCAATTGGAAATAATTCGGAAAACTCACGCCTTGGTATAGACGTCGACGCGATCGGCAGGGCCCGTATCGTCCACCCCGCCCATGGCCCGCACATCGATCCGGTCGGGTGAGACGCCATCGTCGATCAGCACCTGGCGGATGGACAGGGCCCGCTTCAATGATAGCCGCCGCGCGTCCGAGCCCTTGTCACCCTTGGCGCCGCCAAAGGCCTGCAATTCAACCCGCGCATTGGGACTGGTCATGGAGGCATTGAGCTCGCCCGCCAGGAATTTGATGGAGCCCAGCGCGCCGGATGCGGGATCGGCCGCATCCTTGGCGAACAGGATTACGCTGCGTTTGGTGAGGTTTTCATTTCCGGTGGTGGGCCCGGCCGGCGGGGTGCGTGGCGGTGGTGGCGCGGTGCTGGCCTGGCGCTGGGGCGCACTGCCGCCATTGCCGAAAACATTGCTGTAATCGGGAGTGCCGAAGATTCCTGGCAATTGCTTCGGCCCGGTTTTGGATTGGGCAGGAGCAGGTTTGGGCTGGGCAGGAGCGGGCTTGGGCGGGGAAGGTGCCGGCTTGGGCAGGCTGGCCACGCGATTGGGTTTGGGCGGCGATGCATTGCCGGCCTGGGAACCGGACGGCTTGGCTGGCGCGTTGCCGAAGACATTGCTGTAGTCGGGCCCGCCGAAAATGCCGGGCGATTGAGTCTGCGCGGTCGCTTGCCGTGCGGGAGCCGGCTTGGGTGCAGGCGCCGGCTTGGGAGATGTGCTGGCCACACGTTTGGAGGGCGCGGCGGGCTTGGGTTTCACCTCGGTCCGGGCCACGCTGG
>CAYQZM010000140.1:0-9831 GCA_964421935.1 uncultured Rhizobium sp.
CCGCCGGGTCGACGAAGCCTCCCCCATTTGCGACGCCCGCCTGCTGGACGGTTCCCGCGTCAACGTGATCGGTCCGCCGCTGTCGCTGGACGGGCCCACGCTCACGATCCGCAAGTTCAAGAAAGACAAGCTGACCCTGGAGGACCTGGTCAAGTTCGGCTCCATCAGCCCGGACGCGGCCCGTGTGCTGCAGGTGATCGGACGCTGTCGCTGCAACGTGCTGATCTCGGGGGGTACCGGCTCGGGCAAGACCACGCTGCTGAACTGCATGACCGCTTATATCGACGCGGAAGAGCGCGTCATCACCTGCGAGGACGCCGCCGAACTCCAGCTGCAACAGCCCCATGTGGTGCGGCTGGAAACCCGGCCGCCCAACCTGGAAGGCCAGGGCCAGATCACTATGCGCGATCTGGTCCGCAACTGTCTGCGTATGCGTCCCGAACGCATCATCGTGGGCGAAGTGCGCGGACCTGAAGCCTTCGATCTGCTTCAGGCGATGAACACCGGCCATGACGGCTCCATGGGTACCCTGCACGCCAACAGCCCGCGCGAAGCCATGAGCCGCCTGGAATCCATGATCACCATGGGCGGCTTTCAGCTTCCCATGAAGACCATTCGCGAGATGATCGTGGCTTCCATCGACGTCATCATCCAGGCCGAACGCATGCGCGACGGTTCGCGCCGCATCACCAAGGTCACCGAGGTGATCGGCACCGAAGGCGACGTGGTCATCAGCCAGGATCTTGTCACCTATGAGATCCAGGGCGAGGACGAGACGGGCCGCCTCAAGGGCAAGCATGTCGGCACCGGCATCGTCCGGCCGAATTTCTGGGAACGCGCCCGCTACTACAATCTGGAACGCGAGCTGGCCGACGCGCTGGACAAGGTCAATCAATGACCCTGGTTCTCGTCATTCATTTCGCGCTCGCCGCCGGCGGCGTGGCATTCGCCTTTACCGGCGGTGACGAGAAGACCCAGAAGCGCGTGGCCGCCGTCTCCAAGTCCGAAGGCAAGGCCCGTGGCCGCAACACCCCCCAACAGGACGCCGCCCAGAAGCGCAAGAATGTGGCGGTCATGCTCAAGGACGTGGAGAAAAACCGCGCCGCCAAAAAAGAAAAACCCACCATGCGTCGGCGCCTGGAGCAGGCGGGCTTTCCCAAGACCGATCCAAAAAGTTTCTGGATATTGTGCGCCATCGTGGCGCTTCTGACCGCCGGCGTCGCGATCCTCCTGCATCAGAAGCCGCTGGTCATCATGATGGCGGTCTTTGTGGTGGGGCTCGGATTGCCGCGCTGGGTGCTGGGTTTCCTGACGGCACGCCGCAAGAAGCTGTTCACCGAGAACTTCGCCAGTGCGATCGACGTGATCGTGCGTTCGGTCAAGACCGGCCTTCCCACCAATGAAGCGTTGCGCATCGTGGCGCGCGAGGCGCCCAATCCTGTGGGCACCGAATTCCACAATCTGGTGGAAAGCCTGAAGGTGGGCGTCACCATGGAGCAGGGCCTCAAACGCATGATGGAATCCATGCCCACGGCCGAAGTGGGCTTCTTTGCCATCGTCATGACCATCCAGGGCAAGTCTGGCGGCAATCTGTCCGAAGCTCTCGGAAATCTGGCTGCCGTGCTGCGTGATAGAAAGCGCCTCAGGGGCAAGATCAAGGCGATGTCGTCCGAGGCCAAGGCATCGGCCATGATCATTGGTTCGCTCCCCGTGATCGTGATGGGCATCGTCTATCTCACCACGCCCGCCTACATCATGAAGCTGTTCACCGAGAAGGCCGGCAATCTGATGCTGGCAGCCTGCGTGATCTGGATGAGCGTCGGCATCACGGTGATGCGCAAGATGATCAACTTCAAGATCTAGGGGAGACAGGGGATGGAACACATCATCAACCTCCTGTTCGACAAGGATTTCCTGGCGATGCTGTTCGTCGGCATCCTGGCTTTCGCCACGGTGGTGACGTTGGGCGTGCCGCTGCTGGAGCGCAGCGGCCTGGACGATCGCCTGAAAACCGTGGCCCGCCGGCGCGAGGAACTCAGGGCCCGCCACCACGCCGCGCTCAATGGCAAGCGCGCCTCGCTTCGCATCGAGCCCAGCACGATGATGAAAGCCACGCTGGACCGCTTCAAGCTGGGCAACATGCTGGAAGGGGAGAATTCCCGCGAAAAGCTGGCCATGGCCGGCTACCGGGGCCAGGCGCCGCTGGTCACCTTCATGTTCTTTCGCTTCGTGATGCCTTTCATCGTTTTCGCGGTGACGCTGTTTTATCTGTTCGTCGTCATGCACCTGCATTGGTCGGCGCTGCAGAAGGTGGGTGCGGCTTTTGTCGGCGCCCTGGTCGGTTTTTATGTGCCCGACCTTTTCGTCAACAACATGATCGCGCGCCGCCAGCAATCCATCATGACCGCTTTCCCCGACGCGCTGGACCTGATGCTGATCTGCGTGGAATCGGGCATGTCCATCGAATCCGCCTTCACGCGCGTCGCCGGCGAAATCGGCTCGCAGTCCGCCGAACTGGCCGAGGAGCTGGCACTGACCACCGCCGAGCTCTCCTACCTGCCGGACCGCCGCCAGGCATTCGACAATCTGGCCAAGCGCTGCGGCCATGTCGGCGTCAAGGCGGTGGCGACGGCGCTCACCCAGGCCGAGAAATACGGCACCCCGCTGGGCCAAGCGCTGCGCGTGACCGCCACCGAGAACCGCGAGATGCGCATGCAGGAAGCTGAACGCAAGGCCGCGTCGCTGCCCGCCAAACTCACCGTGCCGATGATCGTGTTCTTTCTGCCCTGCCTGTTCATCGTGATCATGGGGCCGGCTGTCATCCAGATCCGCCACGCCATGCACTGACCTGCGCGGTCTTCTTGACCGCCAGGTTCGTCGCGCGATCACTCATGGGCCATTCGCCCGCCCATAGCGACACAGATGCAGGCTCCGCGCTGCGGCTCAGGTCCCAAAATCTCTCGTCCGGCCGGGTATGGGACGCGTTCGGCGCTCCGATCCCCGCTTCGCTCGCCAGTGGCAGCTTTTCTAAGCGCGCTGCGCACGCAAAGAAAAGCTAGGCATGCTCATGCCGAAAAATCCCTCGCGCGGCTTGGCGCAGTAATCGGCGGCAAAAGCGTTCCGCGCGGCGCTCCGGCTCACGCCACGGAATGGCTCGCGCAAGGGAGTCCGCAAGCTTCAGGCAACAAAAAAGGCGCGGAGGAATGTCCGCGCCTTTCTTGTTCTGGGTGATCGTCCTAGAAGGCGTTGGCGCTGAGGCGCAAGCCCGGAATGGCGTTCTTGCTGTCGGCCTTGGGATCGGTCTTGGCGCTCGCCGGCTTGGCGCTGGCGGCCTTGACCGGGGTGGGCGGCAGGACCCTGGGCTCGGGCGCCGGTCTTGTCGCCGGCGCGGCCTTGGCGGTCTCGGTTTTCGCCGCCGTCATGTCCAGCTTGACCACGGGCTTGGCCGCTTCCGGCTTAGCCGCGGCGATTTGCGGTTTGGTGGGTGCTTCCGCCGCTTTGACCGGCACATTCACGGGCGCCGCGGGCTTTGCCGGTTGCGCCTTGGCGATTTCCGGCTTGACGGCGGCTGACTTGGGGGACGCGGTCTTGGCAGCATCCCCCTTGGCGGGTTCGGCTTTCACGGCCGGCTGCAGCGGATGCGGTGCATGGCTGGCAACTGGCCCAGCCTGCGGGTCCACAGGCACGCGCTGCATCACTACGCGATTGTCGGGTGTGGGGGCCGGCAGGGCCGCCTGGGTCACTTTCTGGGCCGGCGCCTGAACCGGCTGCGACGGAGCCGGCTGCGCGGCCGGCACGGGATTCTGCGCCACGGGGGTGGGCTTGTTGGCGGCAACATTGGTGCCCACCACGGGCTCCATGGAGCGGATCATGGCGATGTTGCGTGCGATCTTTTCGTCCTTGGCCGTGGCATTGGCGATCTCGGCGCGGCCGGCCAAGGTTCTGGCCATCTCCGTGTCCTTGGCCAGCAGGCGTGACAGGGCATAGTTGCTCAACACGCTCGGCTCGCCCGGCTTCAAGATCAGGGCACGTTCGTAAGCTGTCTGCGCCTTCTTCTGGTCACCGATCTGGTCATAGGCCACACCAAGCGCCGAATAGACGGTCCAGTCGGAAGGCTGAAGCTGTTCGGCCCGGGTCAGGAAATTCACCGCATCGGAAGCGCGGCCCATCATGGTCAGTGTCTTGCCATACTCGCTCACCACGCGGGCATCGTCGGCGGCCACCATCATGAGCTGGGAGAGATGATTGACCGCTTCCTGATAGTTGCCGGCCAGGCGCAGCGCCTGTGCCTGCTGGATGCTTTGTTCCAGGGTCTGCGCCGGTGCCACCGGCGCCTTGTCCTTCGCGGCTTCAGGCGCCGGCTTGGCCTCAGACTTGTCGGAGTCGAACCAGCCGGCCTGCGCCGTTCCGGAAAGGATGGAGCAACCCAGAAACAACACCAGCAATGGCGGCGCGAAATGACGGGCTTTCGGCATGGAAACGGCCTTCGATATACGCTGCCGAAACCTTGACAGACCCCAGTCAACAAAGGCTTAAGTATACCAGCGCATATGGAAGTAGTCGCCCAATGCCCGTCCCATCAGCGCATTGCCGGATTGTTTGTGCGACCCTCGCTTGGTTCGCAAAGCCAAGCTGATTACGATCTGTAAACGCCTCAGTCCTGACGCAATAAAGGATTAACGATCCCGCCCATGTCGCAGCGCATGCTCGCCATCATCGCCCTGGTTGCCTTTGTGGTGCTGGTGATGGGTGCGCTGCTTACAGGCGGCAATCTGGGGATGACGGAAAGTCCCGCCCGTATCTCCTTCCAGATCGCCACCGGCACGACCGAAGGGGTCTATTTCCCCGTCGGCCAGGCGGTGGCCGGGTTGATCAGTCACCCTCTTGGTGTTGGCCGCTGCGATACGGCCACGGTCTGCGGCCCCGCCGGTGTGGTGCTGTCGGCGCGTACCAGCCTTGGCGGCGCCGACAATATCCGGGCCGTGGATAGCGGACAGGTGGATTCCGGCTTTGCCGATGCCGACGCGATCGCGGCCGCGGCGGAAGGCAAGTCTCCTTTCCGCCGCAAGGCGACCCACCTTCGTGCGATTGCCGCGCTCTTTCCGGAAGCTGCCCATCTGGTGGTGGCAGCCAATTCGGATATCCAGACGGTACAGGATCTGCGTGGCAAGCGGGTCTTGCTGGGCCAGTCCGGTACCAGCGCGGTCACCCGCAGCCGCGCCATCCTGGCCGCCTATCGGGTGCGGCCCCGCGAGATCCAGTCCGATGAGCTGCCGGCGACATTGTTGAAGAACGACAAGATCGACGCCTATTTCGCGGTGGCCGGGGTGCCCCTGGATTCGATCCGCGATCTGTTGGCTCACCATCAGGCGCGTCTGGTGCCCATTGATGGCGACGGCCGCAACCGGCTGCTCGCCAACGCGCCACAGCTTTTTCCTGTCGTGATTCCGGCCGGCAGCTATCCGGGGACCCCAACGGTCGAGACGATTGCCACGCGCGCCTGGTGGTTCACCCGCGAGGGCGAGCCCGATGGCTTGATCTATGGCCTGACGCGAGCCCTGTTCAATCCTGCCAACCGTCCGGGCCTTGCTGCCAGCCATCCGTCCGGCCGTTACATCGGGCTGGATAATGCGGCGCAGAATCCGCCGGCGCCTATTCATCCGGGCGCGGCCCGATTCTATCGCGAAGTCGGGAAGCTGCGTTAGCGCCCGGATGAATGGTTTTTCTGGTCGCTCCCGCTCACGCGGACGCTCCGCATCCGGGCGCGGCCCGATTCTATCGCGAAACCGGGAAGCTGCGTTAGCGCCGCGCGGCTATCGGGTGGCGGGCAGGCTGCCCAGGCCGTCCGCCACTTCCTTCGCCGCCACGATCCCCCACGCCTGCATGGCGGGCAGCGCCAGCACGCGGTCCATATAGGCGCGAACGGCCGCGGGGACTTCAACGCCATAGGTCTGGAAGCGCGACACCACCGGCGCATACATGCAATCGGCCACCGACAGCCGGCCGAACAGGAAGTCGCCCTTGTAGGTGGAAAGCGCCTCGCCCCAGGCAGTGATGATGCGCGCAACCTGGGTCTTGGTGTCCTCCCGCAATTCCGGCAGCGGCTGCCGATTTGCGAAGTCCATCGAAAGCTGGTCGCGCACGTCTGGAAAGCCGGAATGCATCTCGCAGGCATAGGAGCGGGCGATGGCGCGCGCGGCCGCATCGTCCGGCCACAGGCCCGCTTCGGGATGGCGCTCGGCAATTGTTTCGCAGATCGCCAGGCTATCCCACACCGTCAGCGTTTTGGCTTTCTGTTGGCCGCCCGCTTCGCTGCTTGAGGCCGGCTCCTCGATCTTGAGCACCGGCACCTTGCCGGCCGGTGAGTGTTTGAGGATCTGCTCGCGCGTGGTGGGCGCTTGCGTCTGGCGCAGGCGGATATCGATGGTCTCGAAGGCGGCGCCGGTGGCCGTCAACGCCACAAAGGGGCGCAAGGACCAGCTGGACCAGTTGCGGGTACCGACGACCAGGGTATAGCGGGCCATTTGCCGCGCCTCTTCTTGCGGTTGCATGGTTCGATTCTTAAAGTCCCGCTTCGAACCCGGTAAGAGCAAATTATGCATCCAAGCCTTGCATCCGGCGGCAGGAACGCCATTCCGATCCATGCCGTGACGGCGAAGGCGGCCAAGGCCTGGCTCGGCCGCCAGAAGCGTAGCCGGCTGCTGGCCGCCTCCGGCTTTTCCGGCGTGGCCGGCGCTCTGGCGGCACTCCCTGATGCCAAGGGCAATATCGCGCAATGGGTATTGGGGCTGGGCGACGGCAAGGACGCGTTCGCGCTGGCCGCGGCGGCCGAAAAGCTGCCCGCCGGCCTCTATCGCCTGGGTGAGGTGCCGGAATTTTGCGCCGGTGCGAATGCCGCGCTGGCGTGGCTGATGGGCGGCTATGCCTTCGATCGCTACAAGAAAAAGGCTGCCAAAGCCGCGCGCCTGGTCGTTCCTGCGGAGGTGGATGGCGAAGAGGTCTCGCGCATCGCCGAAAACCTGTTTCTGGCCCGTGACCTGATCAACACGCCGGCCAATGACATGGGGCCGGCCGAGCTGGAAGCCGTGGCGCGGGCCTTGGCCAAGAAACATGGCGCCAAGGTCACGGTGACCGGCGGGACGGCGCTGGCGAAGAATTATCCTCTGATCGCGGCTGTGGGTGCCGGCTCGCCCCGTTCACCGCGGCTGATCGAGCTCAATTGGGGCAAAGCGAACGCGCCGCTGGTGACCTTGGTGGGCAAAGGTGTCTGCTTCGACACCGGGGGCCTGGACCTCAAGCCATCCGCCGCCATGCTGACCATGAAGAAGGACATGGGCGGCGCGGCCTGCGTGCTGGCGGTGGCCGGCATGGTGATGGGCGCGAAACTCGCCTTGCGGCTGCGCGTTCTGATCCCGGCAGTGGAAAATTCCGTGTCCGGTGCGGCGATGCGACCTGGCGATGTCTTTGCAAGCCGCAAGGGCCTGACGGTGGAGATTGGCAATACCGATGCCGAAGGCCGCCTGATCCTGGCTGATGCCCTGGCCGATGCCGATGATCAGGAACCGGAGCTTCTGATCGATGTCGCCACGCTCACCGGTGCGGCGCGCGCGGCCACCGGCATGGAGCTGCCGCCTTTCTTCACCGACGACGAGAAACTGGCGGCGGATCTGGTGCGGCTGGGCCGCGCGCAACAGGACCCGCTCTGGCGCCTGCCTTTGTGGCGCGGCTATGAGGACACGCTGGCCAGCCGGGTCGCAGACCTCAACAACAACCCCGCTTACAACTACGCGGGCGCCATCACCGCTGCGCTGTTTCTCAACCGCTTTGTCACCCAGACCGCAAGCTGGGTGCATCTGGATATTCCGGCCTGGATCGATCGCGCCAGGCCGGGGCGCCCGCTCGGTGGGGAAGCCAACAGCGCCCGTGCGCTTTACGCCCTGTTGAAAGAACGCCATGGCGGAGGGGCGCGATGAAGTCGGACCGGCGTGTTACGCCCGCTCGCGCTGACCTGGCAGCGGCCCATCTGAAAGGCCAGGTGGACGCGCCCCGCTATGCCGAGGGCCAGAAGTTCTCGATCGGCATGGGCCGCGCCGCGCTGCGCATGCGGCCGTCGGACGATGCGGCACAGGACAGCGAGCTTTTGTTTGGCGAAAGCTTCACCGTTTATGATCGCGCCAATGGCTGGGTCTGGGGCCAGGCCGCGAATGATCTGTATGTCGGCTATGTGCGGGAAAATGCGCTGATGGCGCCGTTTACGGCCGAGGCGCGCGTTACAGCCCTGATGGCGCCTGTGTTCGCCGCCGCCGATCTCAAAACTCCTGTCCGCGAGATCCTGCCGCTGAACGCGGCCGTGCCGTTCAAGGGACGCCAGGGCGACTATGTGAAGATCGCTGAAGGCGCCTGGCTGCACCAGCGCCATCTGGAGCCGCTCGGACAAAGTGATTTCGTGGCGGTGGCCGAGCGCTTTCTGGGCGTTTCCTATGTCTGGGGCGGCAAGACCGCGGCTGGCCTGGACTGCTCCGGCCTGGTCCAGACCGCGCTGCACGCGGTGGGCAAAGCCGCGCCGCGCGACACCGACATGATGGAAAAGGCGCTGGGCGAACTGGTGGGGCTGTCGCAGGTTCGCCGGGGCGACCTGGTATTCTGGAAAGGCCATATGGGCGTCATGCTGGACCAGACCCGCCTGCTGCATGCCAACGCTTTCCATATGCAGGTCGCAATGGAAGATTTGGCGGATGCGGTCGTCCGCATCACACAGATCGCGGGGCCAGTGACGGGCGTTAAGCGGGTTTGATCTTGGCGTTGGCGCGGATTTCCCGCACCGACTTGTCCCGATGCGCAATCCACAGGAACAGCCGGTTCAACAGGGCCAGCGGCCAGGGCATCTTGCGCGCCAGATCCAGGAACAACACCACCCGCACCTGGTCCGACTCGTTGGCGGCCTCGTGCAGAAAGGTGTCGTCGAACAGCACCGCTTCGCCATTCTTCCAGAAATAGCGCTCGCCCTGCTCGATGGCCTCGCGTGCCGCGTTACGGTCTTGCGCTTCGGGGTTGATCCGGATCCAGCATTTGCGGTCCGCATTGTTGTCCGGGATCAGCACGCCCAGATGATAGCGGACAAAGCCTTTCCAATAGCCCCAATGCGCCTTGATGTGCTGATGCGGCTCCAGCACCGAGAAGAAGGCTGTGTAGAGGCCGGGAATCTTCTCCAGCAAGGCCGCGGTTTTGGGCGCCAACGCACAATTCTCGTCGATGAAGCTGCCCGATTTGAACATGAAGCTCTTCCAGGCGATCTGGTGGATGCCGCCGGAGGTGTAACTGGTCAGTTCCTCCATGCCAGGGATGCGAAGCTCTTGCCGGATCAGGTCTTCGCATTCGGCGCGGATCACCGCGTAATTTTCAGACAGGGCCGCCAGCTCGGGATATTCGCTTAAATTCCGCTCGAAGGCGGGCAGCTTGCGGAACACGCCGCGCCGCTCGGCGGCGATGAACAATTCCGCTGCAGCATCCTTGATCTGGCTGGCCAGTTTTCCCAATTCCGTAACCCCGGCCTCAATAACCCCGACCCAAATCTACGACGTTCCTGAACGGCGCGCCGCTTTCGGCCCGTGTCACGCAATCAACCACAAAGGCCGCGGCATTGCGCGGGTCGGTGATGCCCGCGATGTGCGGCGTCACGGTCACTTTGGGATGGCTCCAGAGCGGATGGTCCGCCGGCAAGGGTTCGGTCTGGAACACGTCCAGCACCGCGCCGTCCAGATGGCCACGATCGAGCGCCGCAATCAGGTCTTCTTCCCGGCACTGGCCACCGCGGCCTACATTCATCACCCA
>CAYQZM010000141.1:0-4265 GCA_964421935.1 uncultured Rhizobium sp.
CAATTTCGGCATCGTCTATGGCATTTCCGGTTTCGGCCTGGCCAACCAGCTGGGCATCGAGCAGAAGGAGGCGTCGGATTACATCAAGAAGTATTTCGCGCGCTTTCCCGGCATCCGCGATTATATGGAAGAAACCAAGCAGCTCGCCCGCACCCATGGCTTTGTCGAGACCCTGTTCGGCCGGCGCATCCATATCCGCGAGATCAATTCCAAGGTGCCGGGCTTTCGCGCCGGGGCCGAGCGCGCCGCCATCAACGCTCCCATCCAGGGCTCGGCCGCCGATGTGATCCGCCGCGCCATGGTGCGGCTGCCGGACGCGCTGGCAGAGGCCAAGATCAGCGCCACCATGCTCTTGCAGGTGCATGACGAGTTGATTTTCGAGGCCCCCGAAAAAGAAACCACCAAGGCCTGCAAGTTGATCGCCCAGATCATGGAGAAAGCGCCGCTGCCGGCCGTGGAAATCTCGGTGCCGCTGGTTGTCGAGGCGCGGGCGGCCGACAATTGGGACGCCGCGCATTGAACCGGCGCGCTGTCGCCGCCGGTGTGGCTGCATTGGCCCTGGCGGCCAATATCGTCATCCAGCGCTTTCTGATGAATGTCGGTGTCGAAGGCCGCGTCTTGATTCCCGGCCTGGCCGACTTCCGCCCAGCCTGGAATCGAGGCGTCTCTTTCAGCCTGTTTGTCCAGGACAGTGCCTTGGGCTGGCATCTGCTGGTGGTGCTGCTGGCCGTCATAAGCGCTGTCGTCGCGGTTTTGATGTGGCGGGCGCCCAACAGGCTGGCGGCGGTCAGCCTGGCCTTGATCCTGGGTGGCGCGCTGGGAAATCTTCGGGACAGGCTCCTCTATGACGGCGCCGTGTTCGACTTCCTGTCGCTGCATCTGGACAGCGTGCCGCTGTTTGTCTGCAATCTGCCCGACATTTTCATCTCGGCCGGTGCGGTGCTGCTGCTGCTGGATTCCATTTTCGAAAAGCCAAAAGGCGCACCGGACTTTGCAGCCTGACCGGCCGCATCTATGCGGCGATGGACTTTAAGCCCGTCTCAGCGGTGATCCCGGCCTTGCCCAAGGTCTCCATCAGGTCCGCCATCATCTTTTCGCTGTTGGGCGCGGGTTCGTCCCTGACTTCGGCTTCCCTGGTCTGGGCCGCCATGTAAGAGGTCAGGAAGCCGGGTTGGGACAGATAGCGCAGGATCAGTTCGCGCGCCCGCGCCGACAGTCGGCCCTCGGTAAGGACGCCGCCGGTGGCGAGCCGCAACAGAGTCTGGACCTTGTCCAGCGGTGGCGTATTGCGCGCCTCGATGGAATCGAATAGCCGGCCGCGGGCCTCGACCTGCACGGCCAGCCCATCCATGCGCGCACAGATTTCATCCCGTGTCACGTCGATGAAGCCGGACCGGCGCACCCGCAACTGAAGCTGGGCCAGGCGCTGCAGCCGCTGCAGCAGCGGCACTTTCGGGCTCTGGAAGAAATTGTCGAACGCCGCCGAGGTCAGGATCGGCATCACATAGGAGGAAAGCTGACGCTTGTTCTCCGCCCCGATGATGTTGTCCTCCACGAACAGGATGCGCTCGATCTTTTCGTCCGGTCCTGCTTCGGAAATATAAGGCCCCAGCGCTTCCTGGGTTACCAGGCGCTTGGCACGCAGGGTGAAGGCCGCAACCAGATCCTCGTGGGAGAGATATTTGCCCACGCCCAGCACGATGCGGTTGGCGAGGGAGCGCAGCGTCTTCAGTTCCTCCACCATGAAATCGGGGCAAAGCCGCTTGTTGCTCTTGAATTCAGCGACGATGCGGTTGGCGATGGCGGTGCGCGCTTCCGGCAAGGTATCGGCCGCGAAATGACCGGTCAGCGCCGCCAGGCCCTCGCCCGGGTTTTCCGCCGTCTTGCCCAGGAACAGGGTGACCAGATTGTTCAGCGCCTGGCCCAGATTCTCGGCCCGGCCCAGCAGTTCATGCAGCGCCGCTGAGCCGTTGAGAATTTCCGCCAGGATCGCGTCCACCGAACTCAGAACCAGCTTGCGCGGGCCTTCCTCGCTGGGCGCCTGCTCCATGATGCGCAACAGCATCAGGACCTTATGGTCCCAGCCCGTGGCCTCCTTCAGATGCCGCGCCAGCGCGCCATTGAACAGATAGGCCGCGTCGCCCTGGCCATAGAGCTGTTGCGCCAGCTCGGCGAACTGGTGGGAATGCGGATTGGGAAACTTGCCGGCGCGCTGGTCGCGATAGACGCGGTGGAAGGCCTGGGTGGTGAGCTCGTTCAGGCTTTTGACGATCTGCTGCACGGGCGTGGCGGTGTTGGCGGCCTGCGCCACCGCCACCTTCTGGATGGCGTGCTGATACAGCGTGCCAGTGGCTTCCAGCTTTTCCAGCATGTCGGCACGGTGGATCAGCTCGGTGATGGTGATCTTGTTGCGCGCCAGATGGTCGGCAAGCAGCCGGCGCATGGTGGCGCGGGCATGGTAGGAATAAAGATCATCCGGTTTGAAACAAGGCAGGGCGTTCGGCGCATCCTCCTGCGCCGGCTCGACCTTCATCTGGTTGTGGCCATCCTCGAAGATCTTGAGCGTGAGATAGTCGCCGGTGTCGTCGTTGTAAGTTTCTTTCACCACCTTGACGCCGGTGGCTTGTTCGCTGGCCATCAGCTCTTTGGCCGTCGACAGCGCCACCTCCCGGTCGCTGCGCACGTCATGCAAGGTCCAGCCGCCCCTGGCGCCGGCCCGCTTGAAGATCTCGTAGTGGATTTCTCGCCCCATCGGGCAATGTTGGCGCGGACGGCTTTAAAGCCCGTTAACCGTGACTGGCGGGCGCGGAAATCGTCGGCGCGGTTCCGCACAAAGGGCAGCCGGGATCTTTGGGCAGCCTCGCGGTCCGGAATTCGGCGGAGAGGGCCCGATAAGTCAGGATGCGGCCCGCCAGGCCGGTCCCCAGCCCGGCGATTTCCTTCAGGACTTCCAGCGCCTGCAGCGCCCCCATGACCCCTGCGGCAGCGCCCAGCACGCCGGTATCCGAGCAGGAGCGAACGCTGTTCGGGGGCGGGGGCTCGGGAAACAGGCAGCGATAGCAGGGCAGGCCAGCCTCATATCCTCTGTAGGTGGCAAGCTGGCCTTCGAATTCCGTCACCGCGGCCGAGACCAGCGGCTTCCTGGCAAAATAACAGGTGTCATTCACCAGAAAGCGGGTGGCGAAATTGTCGCTGCCGTCGGCCACCAGGTCATAGGCGCCGACCAGCGCCATGGAATTGGCCTCGACCAGCCGCACCGGATGAACATCCACGCGCACATGGGGATTGAGCGCCGCCAGGGCCTCCCGCCCTGCCTCGACCTTGGGTCTCCCGACATCGGCCGTCCGGAACAGGATCTGGCGCTGAAGATTGGACAGACTGACCACGTCATCATCCACCAGTCCCAAGCGGCCGACGCCCGCCGCCGCCAGATACAGAGCCACAGGACTGCCCAGGCCGCCGGCGCCCACAATCAGCACCTTGGCGGCGCGGATTTTTGCCTGGCCGGGGCCGCCAACCTCCCGCAACACCAGGTGGCGGGCATAGCGGTCAAGTTCCTCGTCCGAGAGCATGGCCAGGCCTTAGGAGCTAGGAGGCGGGCAGGGCAAGAGAGTCCCGTCCATCGTTAAGTAATACAAATATCATATTGACGATAAACGTAAATTTCTGTGTGACGGCTATCAAATATCTTTGTCGGTCTATGCTTGGATGGGTATAGGAAAACCTATCTTTTGGCATCTCGGAGCAGCTATGACCGACACCGCTTTCGGCCTCGGCCGTCATGGATTTCGCAACCTCAAGGCCGTGAACTGGAATCTCAGTGCCCCGGCCCTTTATGAGGAGGCCGTGCGCCGAGGTGAAGGCCATGTCGCCGCCAATGGTCCCCTGGTGGTGCGCACCGGCATCCATACCGGCCGCTCCGCCAACGACAAGTTCGTGGTGCGCGATGCCGAGACCGAAAACCAGGTCTGGTGGGACAACAACAAGTCCATGACCCCCGCGCAGTTCGATGCGCTCTATGCCGACATGATGGCCCATGCCGAGGGCCGCGAGCTGTTCGCCAAGGACCTGTTCGGCGGTGCCGATCTCACCCACCGCATCTCGGTGCGTATCGTCACCGAATATGCCTGGCACTCGCTGTTCGTGAATCAGCTTCTGATCCGCCCGACGGCGGAAGAGCTGAAAAGCTTCGCCCCAGAATTCACCATCATCGACCTGCCCAGCTTCGCGGCCGATCCGGCCCGCCATGGCAGCGTCTCCCAGAC
>CAYQZM010000142.1:0-2819 GCA_964421935.1 uncultured Rhizobium sp.
CCGGCGATGATCTCGCCGCTGGTGCGGTTGATGATGTCCAACCGCCGCAACATGTTGCGGCTCATCAGGGCGCCGCCCACGGTGCCCAGGAACAGGATCAGCAACACGGTCCATGGCAGGGGGGTGGTGAACATGCGCTCAGTCAGGTAGCGGTCGTGGACATCCTGGGCGACCAGGAGCTTGAAGCCGCCCGGCACGGTATAGATCCGTCCCCGGGCGCGCCGCGTCTCCATGTGGCCGTTGACCGACCGTTCGAAGTCGAACTCCACCATGTTTTCGGTGGTGTCCGACACCTGCGGCCAGGGATCCAGATTGCCAGCGACATAATGGTGCAGACCGTCGACGAGCAGATAGAGCGCTTGGCCTTGGTGAAGCGTGCGGGTCCGCACCGTTTCCACCAGGCCCGGCAGACCAAAATGGCGATACTCCTCGGTCAACCCGGTAATATCGGCCTCGATGATCTGGTCGGTTTGCGCGTCCAGGGTGCGGCGCGTATTCCAGTAGGTAAAGCCCAGCAGCGCCGTCACCGAAAAGGCGAACAGCAGCACATAGACAAGAACGATCCGAAAAGCCTGGGTTCTTAGAACGCCAGGCTTGGAGCTCGTTCTAATGCGCACGGATCATGTAGCCGGCACCACGCACCGTATGCAGCAGGGGCGCCTCGAAACCCTTGTCGATCTTGGCGCGCAGCCGGCTGATATGCACGTCGATCACATTGGTCTGGGGATCGAAGTGATATTCCCACACGCTTTCCAGCAGCATGGTGCGGGTCACGACCTGGCCGGCATGGCGCATCAGATATTCCAGCAGGCGGAATTCCCGCGGCTGCAGCTCGATATCGGTGCCGTTGCGCTTGGCGGCACGGGTGAGCAGATCGAGCTCCAGATCGCCGACATCCAGCCTGGTCTTGATGCCGGCCGGTGCCCGGCGGCGCATCAGGGCATCGATCCGCGCCAGAAGCTCGACAAAGGCATAGGGCTTGGTGAGATAGTCGTCGCCACCCGCCTTCAGGCCCTTGACCCGATCGTCCACTTCCGAAAGGGCCGACAGAAACAGCACCGGCGTGGCATTGCCATGCTCGCGCATTTCGGCCACTACCTTGAGGCCGTCGAGCCTGGGCAGCATCCGGTCCACGACAGCCACGTCATAAGCCCGCGACAGCGCCAGGCTCAACCCTGTCTCGCCGTCCGCGGCCTCGTCCACCACGTGGCCGGATTCCTTCAATCCCTGCACGAGATAACGCTGGGCTTCCAGATCGTCTTCAACAACAAGTATCCGCATAGACTCTCCCGATCATGCGCTGAGAATAAGGAGGAAGGCGCGCGAAGGATTACTTCGCGCGCCCATGAGGTCATGTCTTATCGATATCAATGGCAACGAAGCCCGTACCGCCCTGGCTGTGGGCCACAAGCAGCAGCACGCTGCTGCGCCCGCCCTTCTTGGCTTCCGCCACACCGGCCTGGAAATCGGCCGGCGTATGGATGGCCTTGTTGCCGATCCGCAGCACCACATCGCCGGGCTGCAGACCCTTGTCGGCGGCATCGCTGTCCGGATCGACCTTGGTGATCACCGCGCCATTGATGACCTTGTCGCCGATATTGAAGTTGCGCTTGGCTTCCGGCGTCAGCGACGACAGGCCAAGACCTGCCACGGTGGCGCTGGACGGCGCCATGCCATCCTTGTCCGGGGCATTGGAAGCCAGCTGCTGCTGGTCGGGCCGGACCGCGATGGTGGCCTTGAGCTGAAGCGGCTTGCCCTGGCGCGACACGGTAAAGGTCGCGACCTGGCCGGTCGGCACGCTGGCCACCCGGCGGGTCAGGTCATAGGAGTCATCCACCGCCTGACCATCGATGGCGGTGATGATGTCACCCTGCTCGAACCCGGCCTTGGAGGCGGGACCGCCCGGCACGATTTCGGCCACCATCGCGCCCTTGTGGTCCTTGAGACCCAGCGAGGAGGCGATATCCGGCGTCACGCTCTGGATGTTCACGCCCAGATAGCCGCGGGTGACATGGCCATGCGCCTTGAGCTGGTCCACCACCTCGTGGATCAGGCTGGCGGGAATGGCAAAGCCGATACCGATGCTGCCGCCCGAGGGCGAGAAGATCATCGAGTTCATGCCGACCACCTGGCCGCGAAGGTCGAAGGTCGGACCGCCGGAATTGCCCCGGTTGATGGGGGCATCGATCTGGATGAAGTTGGTATATTGCTGGCTGGATTCGATGTTGCGGCCGAGCGAGGAGACGATGCCGGCGGTCACCGAGTTGGAGAGACCGAAGGGGTTGCCCACCGCGATCACCCAATCGCCCACCCGGAGCTTGCGGTCGTCGCCAAATTCCACGGTGGGAAGCGGCTTGTCCGACTTGATCTTGAGCAGCGCGATATCGGTGGCGGGATCGGTGCCCACCAGCTTGGCATCAAAGCTGCGGCCGTCGGGCAGCTTGACCGTGATCTTCTTGCCGTTGTCCACCACATGGTTGTTGGTGACGATCAGGCCGGTCTTGTCGATGATGAAGCCGGAGCCGGCGCTGATCGCCTTGTGCGGCCGCTGCGGATGCTGCTCGTTGAACTGTTTGAACAGATCGCGGAAAGGCTCGGGCAGATTGTCCTGATCGCCCAACCCGCTTTCGGTGGTCATGGTCTCCGAGGTGATGGTGACCACCGCGGGGCTGACGCGCTCCACCAGGTCGGCGAAGCTGAAGGGAGCGGAATTTTCCAGGGCGCGGGGGGTGCCGCGCGGCGCCGGCTCATTGGCGGCAACCTGCATCGGCGCTTCGCCGCTGGTCTGGTGCGCCACCGGCAACAGGGCGAAAGCGCCC
>CAYQZM010000143.1:0-7864 GCA_964421935.1 uncultured Rhizobium sp.
CGCCGCCATCCTGGGCGACGGCGTCTGGTCGGGCATTCCCTTCGCCGCCAAAACCAAACCGATGACGAACGGCGATGCGCAGATCCTGCTGGCCAAGACCTGGCAGCCGCAGCTGGCCATCACCGGCATCGCCGGCTATCCCTTGCCCAGGGATGGCGGCAATGTGCTGCTGCCTTTTTCAACCGCCAAAATCTCCTTGCGCCTGCCGCCCACCCTGGATGCGGAAAAGGCGCGCATGGCGATGAAAACAGCGCTGGAGAAAAATCCGCCCTATGATGCCGACGTGGTGTTCGACGTGCCGCGCGGCGATGACGGGTGGAACGCTCCGCCCCTGGCATCCTGGCTGGCGGCCTCGCTGGACAAGGCCAGCAATGCCGCCTTTGGCAGGCCGGTGGCCTATCATGGCGAAGGCGGCTCCATTCCCTTCATGGCCATGCTGGGCAAGAAGTTCCCCAAAACCCAGTTCGTTGTCACCGGCGTGCTGGGGCCGCATTCGAACGCGCACGGTCCCAACGAATTCCTGCATATCGCTTTTGCGAAAAAACTGTCGGCCGCCGTCGCCCAGGTGCTGGCCGACCATGGCACCCGGTGAAATGCTGGAATTGCCGCCTGATCCGGCTGGGCGGCGTCCGCTCAAGCTATTGCTGATCGCAAGCCTTGCCATCGGTGCGCTGGCGTCGTTGGCCAGGCCTCAACCGGTCCCGGGACTGGCCTTTTGGCTGGTGCAGCCGGCTTGGACCCTGACCTACATCCTGATGGCCGTGGCAGCCTGGCTCGCCTGGGCGAAAGGGGGCTGGAAAAGCTGGGCTTTGACACTCTTTGCCGGACAACTGGTCCTGAACCTGTTCTGGCGTACCTGGCCAAGCCCGGCCCTGGGACTCGGCCTCGACCTGGTGATGGGCCTCACCCTGATCGCTTTCATGCACCGGAACGTGCTCGCAGCCCTGGCGTTTCTGCCTTGTCTGGCCTGGGTGTTATTCCTTACGCTTCCCAACTTGGGACACTGGCATTTAGGTTAAATAACAAGACGTACATCTTGGGTTGGCTGCGGGGGGTATTTCTTCCGGACCATGAGAGCTTCTGTTGGCAATGCGAGGGCACTTGCTCTCTGCCTGGTACTTTGCAGCTGCAGCACGCCCAGTGCGCAGTCGCTGGCCGACCGCGACCCCTGGGAAAAAACCAACCGCGACGTCTTCGCCTTCGACGTCTGGGTGGAGCACAACATCGCCGAGCCGGTGAACGATGCCTATCGCGCCATCATTCCGAAACCCGCACGGGAAGGCATTCACAACGCCACCACCAACCTGCATGAGCCGATCGTGCTGGCCAATGATGTGCTGCAAGGCGACGGCGATCAGGCCGCCAACACCCTGGGGCGCATTGTCGTCAATTCCACCATCGGTATCGCCGGTCTGATCGATGTGGCCGCCAAGATCGGCATGCCCCATCACAGCAATGACTTCGGCATTACCCTGGGCAAAGCCGGCGTCCAGGAAGGTTCCTATCTGGTACTGCCCCTGATCGGTCCGATGCCGCCGCGCGATCTGGTGGGTTCGGGCGTGGACGGCTTTTTCGATCCCCTGTCCTGGGCCCGCTTCAACGGCAAGGACACCTGGATGTTCGCCCGCGGTGCCCTTCGCATAGCCGACACGGTCGATCAGACGCGCGACCAGTTTGACTCCATCGAACGCAGCTCGCTGGACTTCTATGCCACCACCCGCAACCTCTACCGCCAGAGCCGCGATGCCCGCATCCGGGGCGAAGCCGCCACCAATGCCGAGCTTCCGGACCTTTAAGCAAACAGGCGCAAAACCTGGCCTAAAGCCCGCCAAAGCCTTGGCATTTCACCCCCCTCTTCCTATATACCCCCCTGTATAAGCATGGGTTTGGCCCGTAGCTTATTTCGTCAGTTATTTCAATGGGATGGACCGGAGGGCGCCCGCAAGGGGCCAGGAACCCATGCCCGATGAGAGGAATACCCTATGGCTAAAGTAATCGGCATCGACCTTGGCACCACCAACTCCTGTGTTGCCGTCATGGAGGGCTCGGCCCCCAAGGTCATCGAGAATGCGGAAGGCGCCCGCACCACCCCGTCCATCGTCGCCTTCGCCCCCGACGGCGAGCGCCTGGTCGGCCAGCCTGCCAAGCGCCAGGCCGTCACCAATCCCGAGTTCACCTTCTTCGCCATCAAGCGCCTGATCGGGCGCCGCTTCGACGATCCCATGACCCAGAAGGACATGGGCATGGTCCCCTACAAGATCGTCAAGGCCGACAATGGCGATGCCTGGGTCCAGGGCCGCGACGGCAAGAAATATTCTCCCAGCGAAATTTCCGGCTTCATCCTGCAGAAGATGAAGGAAACCGCCGAGGCCCATCTGGGCGAGAAAGTCACCCAGGCGGTCATCACCGTTCCCGCTTACTTCAACGACGCCCAACGCCAGGCCACCAAGGACGCCGGCAAAATCGCGGGCCTTGAGGTTCTGCGCATCATCAACGAGCCCACCGCCGCGGCGCTGGCCTACGGCTTGGACAAGAAACAGTCCGGCACCATCGCGGTCTATGACCTGGGCGGCGGCACCTTCGACGTCTCCGTGCTGGAAATCGGCGATGGCGTCTTCGAGGTGAAATCCACCAACGGCGATACCTTCCTGGGCGGCGAGGACTTCGACCAGCGCGTGGTCAATTTCCTGGCCGACGAGTTCAAGAAAGAAAACGGCATCGACCTGCGCAGCGACCGTCTGGCGCTGCAACGCCTGAAAGACGCCGCCGAAAAGGCCAAGATCGAGCTCTCCAGCACCACGCAGACCGACATCAACCTGCCGTACATCACGGCGGATGCGTCCGGCCCCAAGCATCTCACCATCAAGATCACTCGCGCCAAGCTGGAATCCCTGGTGGACGATCTGATCCAGAAGACCGTCGGTCCCGTGAAGCAGGCGCTGAAGGATGCCGGCGTCACCACCAGCCAGATCGACGAAGTGATCCTGGTCGGCGGCATGACCCGCATGCCCAAGGTGCAGGAAGCGGTGAAGGCCTTGTTCGGCAAGGAGCCGCATAAGGGCGTCAATCCGGATGAAGTGGTTGCCATCGGCGCCGGCATTCAGGGCGGCGTGCTCAAGGGCGAAGTCAAGGACGTGCTGCTGCTCGACGTCACCCCGCTGTCGCTGGGCATCGAGACCCTGGGCGGCGTCTTCACCCGTCTGATCGATCGCAACACCACCATCCCGACCAAGAAGGGTCAGATCTTCTCCACGGCCGAGGACAACCAGACCGCGGTCACCATCAATGTGTTCCAGGGCGAACGCGAGATGGCGGCCGACAACAAGAGCCTGGGCCGTTTCGACCTGCAGGGCATTCCGCCGGCCCCGCGCGGCGTGCCGCAGATCGAGGTCACCTTCGACATCGACGCCAACGGCATTGTCAGCGTCACCGCCAAGGACAAGGCCACCGGCAAGGAGCAGCAGATCCGCATCCAGGCCAGCGGCGGCCTGTCGGAAGCCGACATCCAGAAGATGGTCAAGGACGCCGAGGCCCACGCCGCGGAAGACAAGAAGCGGCGCGAGCTGATCGAGGCCCGCAACCAGGCCGATGCGCTGATCCATTCGACGGAAAAGGCGTTGTCCGAGCATGGCGACAAGGTCGGCGGCGATGAAAAGACCGCCATCGAAGCGGCCGCCGCGGCCCTGAAGGAAGCGGTCAAGGCGGACGATGTCGATGCCATCAAGGAAAAGACCAACACCCTGGCGCAGGCTTCCATGAAGCTGGGCGAAGCCATGTACAAGGCGCAGCAGGCCGGCGAAGGCGCCGCCACGGCGGAAGGCGAAGCCCCGAAGGGTGACGATAACGTTGTCGACGCCGACTTCGAGGAAGTGGACGACAACAAGAAAGGCGCGGCCTAAAGCATCCTGGCCCTTCGCGTGAAAACGCGAAGGGCCTTTCATTTACCAGGGGCGGGTAGAGTTCTGGGGCAATGAGTACAAAGCGCTGTTATTACGAAACCCTGGAATGCCAGAAGGGCGCCACCGTCGAGGTGTTGAAAGCCTCCTACCGCAAGCTGGCAATGCGGTTTCACCCCGACAAGAATCCCGGCGATCACACCGCCGAAATCAAATTCAAGGAAATCAACGAAGCCTATGACGTCCTGAAGGACGATCAGAAGCGCGCGGCCTATGACCGCTTCGGTCACGCCGCCTTCGAGGGCGGCATGGGCGGGCGCGGTGGCGCTGGCAGCCCCTTCGGCGATTTCGCCGGCAGTTTCGGCGATGTGTTCGAGGATCTGTTCGGCCAGATGATGGGCGGCATGGGCCGGGGCAAGCGGCAGAACCGCGGCCAGGATCTGCGCTACAATCTGGACATCACTTTGGAAGAGGCCTTCACCGGCCGCGACGCCGAGATCAAGGTGCCCACCATGATCCGCTGCGAGCCTTGCGGCGGCTCAGGCGCGGAAGCCGGATCTCAGCCGGAGACCTGTCCCACCTGCGCCGGCCACGGCAAGGTGCGCGCCTCGCAGGGCTTCTTCACCATCGAGCGCACCTGCGCCTCCTGCCGCGGCACCGGCAGGATCATCCGCAATCCCTGCAAGAACTGTCGTGGCAGCGGCCTGGTGCAGAAGGAGCGCGTCCTCAATGTGGACGTGCCCCCCGGCGTTGAGGAAGGCACCCGCATCCGCCTTTCGGGCGAAGGCGCGGCCGGCGTCAATGGCGGCCCGCCTGGCGACCTCTACATTTTCCTGTCCATTGCCGAGCATCCCATCTTCCAGCGTGACGGCCATGATCTGCATTGCCGCGTGCCCGTCTCCTTCGTCACAGCCTCGCTGGGCGGATCGATTGAAGTGCCCACGCTCGACGGCGGCCGCGCCAAGGTGACGGTGCCGGAAGGCACCCAGCCGGGGCGCCAGTTCCGTCTCAGAGCCAAGGGCATGCCGGTGCTGCGCAGCGCCCAGAAGGGCGACCTCTATGTCGAGGTGGCGGTCGAGACCCCCGTGAAGCTCAGCAAGCGGCAGAAGGAATTGCTGCGGGAATTCGAGGCCGAAAGCCAGGCCGGCACCCAGCCGGAGGCCGAAGGCTTTCTTGCGAAGTTGAAAGAATTCTGGCGCACCTGCGAGAAGTAAGTGCTTCCGCCTGGCTGATTTTTTGGCCTATGTTCCCGCATACTCCATCCGGGCCGGCCTTTGACCACCAGCTTCGCCGACAATCTGCGTTTCCTGCGTGCCCTGATCAGCCGGCCCAAGAATATCGGCGCCGTGTTGCCGTCCGGCCCGGCGTTGGCCAATGCCATGGCGCGCCAGATTACCGCCCAAGGCCCGGTCCTGGAGCTGGGACCAGGGACAGGGGCGATCACGGCCGCGATCCTGGAACACGGCACGCCGGCGAAGAGCCTGACCTGTGTGGAGTATGATGGCGACTTCGCGCAGCTATTGCGGGCACGTTTCGCGGGGGTGAATATCGTGCAAGGCGACGCCTTCGACCTGGAGAAGACGCTCGCCACGCCGCATCAGCAGTTTGCCGCCATCCTGTCAGGGTTGCCGTTGCTGAACTTCCCGCTTGCGGCGCGCCGCCGGCTGATCGACGGCGCACTGGCACGGCTGGCGCCGGGCGGTGTCTTCGCGCAGTTTTCTTATGGCCCGCACGCCCCTGTGGCGCCCCCGCCCGGCGCCGGTGTCACCCGCGCCGCCACGGTCTGGGCCAATGTCCCGCCCGCGCGGGTCTGGGTTTACCGCCGGGCCGCCTGATTTGCTGCGCAGCATGTTGCAGCAACAGGCGCAGCAAAAGCGCAGCATGGCCACCGGTCACATTCGGCACGGTCAAGCGGCTACATCCCGCCGCCCGATATAGGCCACCAGATTGTCGAGGGTCTGGCTGGTGCCCTTGTCGACGCCGGCCTGGATGAAATGCTCCAGCTGCTCGGCGGTCCCGCAGACGATCTCCACCGTCATGCGGGTGCGCCCTCCGGCGGCCTGGAAGCGGACACGGCCGGTCGAGCCCAACGCCTCAAACACCAACAGATCGGGCGGGGCAATCTCCAGATAGGTCCCGGTGAAGGGCATGTGCGGATGACTGCGGGAGACAAATTTGTAGGCACCCCCGGGGCGCAGGTCGATTTCGCAAACCGCCAGCGGTTCGCCGCCCGCGTCCCACCAGCAACGGAGCTGTTCCGGCCGCGTCCAGGCTTCGAAGACCAGGGCGGCGGGTGCGTCGAAGCTGCGCACAAAGCGGATGGTGTGGCTGCCATAGTCGATTTCCATCCCGGTGCGGATGGCGGCTTGGTCGTGTGCGGGCATGTCAGGTCTCCTTTTGCAGACGGGCGAGATGGGCATCGAGGTTGGCGAAGCGCTGCTCCCACTGGCGGCGGAAGGGCTCGATCCAGTCGGCGGCATCCTTCAGGGCTTTGGCAGTGAGGCGCCGGGGACGGCGCTGGGCGTCACGCCCGCCTTCTATCAGGCCCGCGCCTTCCAGCACTTTCAGGTGCCGGGAGATGGTGGGCTGGCTGAAGCCGAACGGCGCCATCAGTTCTGAGACACTGGCCTCACCCAGCGCCAGACGCGCCAGGATGGCCCGGCGGGTGGGATCACTGAGGGCGTGAAAGACCGCGTTCAGTTCATTTTCAATAGCCATACAGCTATATATCTATACAGCTATCTTACGGTCAAGGTTTTTTGCTGCGGCTCGTGCTGCAGCAAAAAGGTGCAGCATGGCATCCCATGCTGCACCCCATGCTGCGCGGTAAGTGTCTGATCTAACGGCTATTCGGCGGCTTCAGCCAACTCCGGCGCGGCCTGCAGGACGTCCTGGCCGACATGGGCCTCGAACTTCTTGAAGTTCTCGCGGAACATGGCGACCAGCTTGCGGGCCTGGGCGTCGTACGCCGCCTTGTCGGCCCAGGTATCGCGGGGATTGAGGATCTTGGCGTCGACCCCCGGAACCGCCACCGGCACCCGGAACTTGAAGTGCGGGTCGATCCGCATCTCCACATTGGCGAGGCTGCCGTCCAAGGCCGCGTTCAGAAGCGCGCGGGTCGCCTTGATCGGCATGCGCGAACCGGTGCCAAAGGCCCCGCCGGTCCAACCCGTATTGACCAGCCAGCAGTCGGCCTGATGTTCGGCGATCAGGGCGCGCAGCAGGTTGCCATATTCCGACGGGTGGCGCGGCATGAAGGGCGCACCGAAGCAGGTGGAGAAAGTCGGCTGCGGCTCCTTGCCCAGGCCCTTCTCGGTGCCGGCCACCTTGGCGGTGAAGCCCGACAGGAAGTGATACATGGCCTGGCTGGGGGTCAGCTTGGCGATCGGCGGCAAGACGCCGAAGGCATCGGCCGTGAGCATGATCACATTCTTGGGATGGCCGGCGCGGCCGGTGAGCGAGGCATTGGGAATATAATCGATCGGATAGGCGGCGCGGGTGTTCTCCGCATATTTCGCATCATCCAGATCGAGCTGGCGGGTGGCATCGTCCATCACCACATTCTCCAGCACGGTACCGAAGCGTTCGGTGGTGGAGAAGATCTCCGGCTCGGCCTCGCGCGACAGCCGGATCACCTTGGCATAGCAACCGCCTTCGATATTGAAGATACCGTTTTCGCTCCAGCCATGCTCGTCATCGCCCACCAAAGTGCGCGATGCATCGGCGGAAAGCGTGGTCTTGCCGGTGCCGGAAAGCCCGAAAAATATGGCCGATTTGCCGTCGGCGCCGACATTGGCCGAGCAGTGCATGCTCATCACGCGCTTGGACGGCAGCAGATAGTTCAGGATCGTGAAGACGGACTTCTTCATCTCGCCGGCATAGGAGGTGCCGCCGATCAGGACGATCTTTTTGGTGAAGTTCACCGCAATCACGGTCTGGCTGGCGGTGCCGTGCTTCTTGGGATCGGC
>CAYQZM010000144.1:0-3181 GCA_964421935.1 uncultured Rhizobium sp.
CACGTCCACCCGGCTCATCAGCATCTGGGGCAGGACATCGACATTGACCGTGCCGTTGGCATTGTCCGGCGCCACCCGGTGATTGTCGAACAGGACCAGGGTCCGCTGCGCCCCGAAATTGCGCAACGCCAGCACATTCTGACCACTGCCGGTATTCCCGTTGCCGGCGGTACGCGGCTGCTGCGAGCCCACAAACACCGGCAACTTGTTCAATGCATCGGCCAGGTTGGAGGGGGTTGTGGCCAGAAGCTGACTGGTCGAAATGACCATCAACGGGGTGGGAGAATCCTCCGGGGCAGAAATAACGCGCGAGCCGGTCACCACGATCTGCTCAAGGGGGGCAGGCTGTGGCACATCGTTCACAGGATTTGCTACCGGCGGATTGAGCGCCAGGATGATCGTATGCCCGTCATCGGCCGCAACTCTGAGATTGGTGCCCTCGAGCATGGTGGAGAGCGCCTGCCGGACGGGAAACCGACCCTTCACCGCCGGTGTCATGAGGCCGTGCAGCGCCTGTCCCGGGGCAATGATCTGGATCCCGGTCTGGCGCGCCAGCTCCGGTATGGATATGCCTGCTTCCTCCGCGGGAATATCGATGGCGCTAGATTGTGCCGCCGCGCCAGTGGACAACAAAAGCGCGGCGTAAATCACGCCCTGGCGGATCGTGGCTCTCGAGACGTTCGATATTATTTCCCCCTGGTCTCTTGCCGACTGCGCGGCATTTCCGGTATGCGGACGGCGAGGTCCGGCTTTTCTATTGGCGGCTCAGTCTCACCTCATGGCCGACGACATCCGCGCGGAGATTAAGCGAAATGGCGACCGCCTTCGCAAAACCGACGGGATCATTGGATAGATAAAGACCGGTGATAGTCTGATTTTCGAGCTCGGGCGCAACCCGAATCTCGATGTCACTGTAGCGCGCGAATTCACGCGCCGCATCCGCCAACGGCTCATTATCAAAGGCTATGTGGCCTTCACGCCACGCCAGCCCCCTTGCCACTTGTATGCGGGGCACGCTTTGGGTGGAGATCGGCGCCTGCGGCGGGGCAAGAGCGACAGAATTGGCGGCGATGCGAACCGGCGGGGCCTGGGGAACATCGGGCCGCTTGATTTCCACCAGTCCTTCCCGCACCAGGACTTGAACCGGCTGCCCCGGCAGCATCCTCACGGTGAAGCTGGTGCCGACGGCCCGTACCTGGGTATCGCCTGCAGATACGATGAAGGGTCGTCTCTTGTTCTTGGCCACATCGAACAAGGCTTCGCCCTGAACCAGGCGTATTTCACGCGTCGCTTTGCTGTACTTGACCAGCACTTGCGAATTCGTGTTCAGGGTGACGACCGAGCCATCGGAAAGTACGGCTTCCTTTGTTTCCCCGATGCGGGTCGAGTAGCGCTCTTCTCCCAGCCAACTCCAAAGCATGGTCGCGCCGCCCGACAGAACTGCGAGCCCGGCGGCGACCGAACCAACCAGAACCATTCGCCGCTTGATGGGTGTGGCCGGAGGCGTTGTCGTGTCCAGCCGCAATGCATCGGGGCCAGCGGCGCCGGCCTGGTCCAGGCGGGCGAGCACGGCTTCCGCCTTCGCGTAAGCGCCCAGGTGACGCGGGTCGGCCTCGAGCCATGTGTCCAGGTCCGCCCGCTCCTGCGCGCTCAGATCAGCGCGCGGGCGTGCCACCCATTCGGCAGCGAGACGGTCAATCTCCTGAGGAGTCGAGTTTGTAGACATTATCATCAAGTCGCTTGGTTTTAGACGGTTGAGACGTCGTTTTCCCTCCACGGCCGAACAGCGCCATCAACGCCGCCACTCCCTGGGCCATATGCTTTTCGACAGTTTTGACACTGATATGAAGTTTGTCCGCGGTTTCTTGCTGGGAAAGACCCTCGATGCGCCGCAGGATCAGGACTTCACGGGTTCTTTCCGGCAACTGCGCCAGCGATGTGGCCACGGCTGCGATCTCGTCGCGAAACAGCAATTGCTGTTCGGGCGTGGCGTCGGGCGCGGAAATCTCGAACTGCTCCAGGTTGCCGGCCGCATCGATGGAAACGATGCGTGACCGGCGCATGTGATCGATGATCACCGAGGTGCAGGTCTGTATGGCATATTGGCGCGGATATTTGATGGCTTCGAGCGAGGGCTGGGAGACGATCCGGGCATACATCTCCTGGATGATGTCATCGATCTCCAATCCATAGACGAACATCTGCCGCAGCCGGGCCCTCAGCATCGGCTCGTAGGGCAGGATGTGGCGCGCAAGCCAGCGCGCCCTTTCTGGAAAGTCGTCCCCCATGCCCCAACAGAAGCATCTGCCGCCCGGCTTTCAAAGACTTAATGGGTCCCGGCAGAAAAAAACGTCAAAACCAGGTTACAGCATAGGGTTTTCGCCTTTCCGTGCGTCTATATATCTTCGCGCCAGCCGCCTTTGCGCCGTTGACGGGTCAATTGGGCTGCATTTCGCCGACCGGTCTAACGGCAGGCCAAGTCCTGGCAGACATTTCAAGCATCCTTGTAGAGGCCGATCGCGGGATCATCGCGTGGACTTCCTTGTCTCGATTTGTGTCAACGTACATCACAAAAGATAGCCGGCACGGTGCTGGGCCGCGCGGACCGCGCGCGGATTGATCCGCGTAGCGAACCATCTTCCGAAGTTTGTTGTCCGGAAGTCGTAGGGATTTGCGAAATCCGTTCGTCAACTCCGCCAAATGCCATGCCCAGAAGCATGGCTTGAACAAAGAGAGGGAGCTGATGTTGCGGAAAATCTCGAAGGCCACGCTCTATGGGAGCGTGGCATGCATTGCTTTGTCTTGCGCGACGGAAGCTCTGGCGCAGGCACAAACTGCCATGGCGACGGAGCAGGTGGTCGTCACCGGTTCGCGCGTTATTTCCAACATCACCAACTCGCCCACGCCTTTGACGGTGGTTACGACCCAGGAAATCCAGGCCACCACGCCGACCGATATTCCTGATGCGTTGAACAAGCTGCCGGTGTTTGTGGGCTCGCAGCAGCCGCGTACGGCGGGCAATGGTGGCAGCGGCAGCGGCCAGAATGTGCTGGCGTTGCGCAATTTCGGGGCGCAGCGGACCCTGGTCCTGTTCGACAATCACCGGGTGGCGCCGGACAATGCCAACGGCACGGTCAATGTCGATGTCCTGCCCCAGATGCTGATGAGCCGGGTGGACGTG
>CAYQZM010000145.1:0-9415 GCA_964421935.1 uncultured Rhizobium sp.
TGGGCAGCGGCGGCACGGTGGTATCGTCGGCTGCGAGCGCCAAAAAAGTGGGCGGCGTATCGGCCGGCACATGCTTCTCGCAGGAATAGGCATCGATCAGCGCCGGCGACGGATCGGGTCCCAGGAGCTTGTCGCGCGAGCCCTGATGCGCGCCCGGTCCCATGGTCACGACCGGATACATGGGCACCGAGAAGCTGGGCCGGGGATCGGTGCTGTCAGCGGCATCCACCGGATCATAAACCTTGGCGGCGAAGCGGGTGGCGATGGAACAGGCGACGTGGCCGCCGGCGGAAAAACCCATGAAACCGATGCGCGCGGGATCAATGCCATAGGCGCCCGCATTGGCGCGCACCAACCGCATGGCGCGCTGGGCATCCTGCAACGGCACATCACTGCGGTTCTGCCAGCCTTCGCCCGGCAACCGATAGCGCAGGACAAAGCAGGTCACGCCCGCCTCATTGAAATGGCGCCCCACATCGAGACCCTCGAAATCCAGCATCTCGCGGCTATAGCCGCCGCCCGGCGCCAGGATCATGGCCGAGCCGTCAGGCCTGGCGGCGCGCAGCACATTCATCACCGGAACGCCGACTTCATCGACGGCACGGTCGCTGGGCATCAGATAAGGCGGCTCATGATTGGTGACACGGATCGGCGGCAGGCGCAGCGAACGTCCGCCTGGCGGCGTGCCGGGCCACAGCGTGATATTTTCCTTCGGGTCGGTGGGTAGCGCGCCATCGCCATGCACCACCGTATCGGCCAAAGCCGGTTTGATCAGCGCGGCGCAAGCGCCGGCCCCCAGCAGCGTACGGCGATCCATATCCCCTCCCCAATTCATCGATGAAGCATCTCACCCTTTTCCTTTGGCGGGCAAGGCGTATTGTCTCTCCGCTATGAAACGATTTCTTCTCGCACTGCTGCTGATTGCCGCGCCCGCGGCCGCCCAAGACTCCGGCAATAAGGACGGCCCGGCTTACGGCCCGCAACTGGAAGGCTATGACTATCCCTTCCCCGTGCTGCATTACCGCTTCCAGAGCCAGGGCGTGGCGATGGACATGGCCTATATGGAGGTCAAGCCGGCACAACCCAACGGCCATTCCGTGGTGCTGTTGCATGGCAAGAATTTCTGTTCCGCCACCTGGGTCGGCAGCATCAAGGCGCTGAGCGCCGCCGGGTATCGCGTGATCGCGCCCGACCAGATCGGCTGGTGCAAATCCACCAAGCCGCAGCATTACGAATACACCTTCGAGCAGCTGGCGGCGAACACCCATGACTTGCTCAAATCCCTGGGCATCACCAAGGCCATCGTGATGGGCCATTCCACCGGCGGCATGCTGGCGGTGCGCTATGGCCTGACATTTCCGGCCGATACCGAGCGGCTGGTGCTGGTGGACCCGCTGGGCTTGGAAGATTGGCGCGCCAAGGGCGTGCCCTGGCAGAGCCTGGATGCGCAGTATCAGACTCAATTGAAGAGCACCGCCGACTCCATCCGCGCCTATGAGCGCGCGACCTATTACGCAGGTACCTGGAAGCCGGAATATGAGCCTTGGGTGCAGATGCTGGCCGGCATCTATCGCGGCCCCGGCAAGGAGATCGTGGCCTGGAACCAGGCCCAACTGAGCGACATGATCTATCAGCAGCCGGTCTTCCATGAATTCGAGAATCTGAAGATGCCGGTGTTGCTGATCATCGGCGATCACGACAATACTGCGCCGGGCAAGCAATTTGCGCCGCCCGAGATCCGGTCGCAGCTAGGCAACTATCCGGTGCTGGCGGAAGCGGCGGTCAAACGCTTCAAGCAGGGCAAGCTGATCCGCTTCGCCGATCTGGGCCACTCGCCCCAGATCCAGGACCCGGCGCGTTTTCACGCCGCATTGCTGGAGGCGCTCTCTAAGCCTTGAAGCCGTGCGTGGCCGCCCAGCTCAGAAACAGGTCCGGCCAGGCGCCGCAGGGCTTGCCTTGCGCCCAGTGCAGGGAAAAGCCGTGACCGCCCTGCTCGAACACATCGAGCTGTGACGGCACTTTCTCCGCCTGCAGCTTGTCGAAGAAGGCGATCCCGTTGGGCTGCGGCGGCACGATAGCGTCGTCGGCAGCCAGGCAGATAAAGGACGGCACTGTGTCGGATGCGACATGACGCTCCAGCGACCAATCAGCAATGGCCTGCGGTGTGGGCGAGGGACCCAGCAGCTTGTCGCGCGAGCCCTGATGCGCACCCTCGCCCATGGTGATCACGGGATACATGTGCGCGGCAATGTCGGGCCGGGCACTGCCGCGGTCGGCCGGGGTCAGCGCCCGATAGGTCTCCATGCCGGAGCGGATCGCCAGGGTGGCGGAGAGATGCCCACCGGCGGAGAAGCCGATCACGCCCAGCCGGCTGGCGCCATATTCGCCGGCACGAATCAGGCGGACAGCGCGCTGGGCATCCTGCAACGGCACCATCTCGCGGTTCTTCCAGCCTTCACCCGGCAGACGATAGCGCAATACGAAAGAGATGATGCCGTGATCGGCAAAATAGCGCGCGATCTCGCGCCCGCCGCGATCGCCGCCTTCCGAGGCATAGCCGCCGCCCGGGATGACAAGCATGGCAAGGCCGGTGGGCTTGACGGGGCGATAGACGAAGAAGCCGGGTGTCTGAATCTGGCTGACGGCGCGCACATGAAAGCCGTCAGGCTGCACCGCATCGGTGACCTTCAGGTCCAGGTGGATGCCTTCGCCGCCGGGAGGCGTGCCGGGCCACAGGGCAATGAATTCCTCGGAATCGCCGGGCAGGAATCCGGTTTCGTGCGGCTGGGCCCAGGCTGCGGCAGGCAGCAGCGTGCTTCCCAAACCCGTACCCAGCAAAGTCCGCCGGTCCATGCACCCCTCCCGCAATTTATTTGTGGGGACACTATGCTGCCTGGAGGCAAGGCGCGAGGGATTTTGCGGCGTCAGGGTTGCCTAGCGGCAGCGTAGGCAACGAGCGATGTGCACGTTAGGTGCATGAGCGAAGGCGCGACGGTCGCTAGCGATAGCGTCGTGCGACACGACGCAAAAGAATCGCGCCTTGTCAGATTTTTTGGTCGTATTCGCCAACCTCGGGATGCTTGCCGAGCCGCGTATCGATGTCCTTGAACATCGCCCGCATATTGGCTTCCGAGGCCGGGCTTTCCACCACCACAACCAGCGAGGGCTTGTTGGAGGAAGCGCGCACCAGGCCCCAGGTGCCGTCTTCCAGGGTGACGCGCACGCCATTGACCGTGACCACCGAAGCGATCTTCTGGCCGAGAAGGCTTTCCCCCTTGTTCTTCATGGCGCTGTATTCCTTCACCATCGCCTCGACCACCGCGTATTTCTTGTCGTCAGGGCAATAGGGCGCCATGGTCGGCGAACCCCAGCTTTGCGGCAGCTCGTCATAGAGCGCTGACAATTTCTTGCCGCCCGCCTCATCCAGCATCTTCAGCACCTGGATGCCGGCGACGATGCCGTCGTCATAGCCGTGGCCGATCGGCGGATTGAAGAAGAAGTGACCGGATTTCTCGAAGCCGGCCAGCGCGCCCAGTTCGGCGGTGCGGCGCTTGATATAGCTGTGGCCGGTCTTCCAATAATCGGTCTTGACGCCATTGGCCTTCAGCACGGGATCGGTGAGGTAAAGCCCGGTGGATTTCACATCCACCACAAAGGTCGGGTTCTTGTGCTGGGCCGATAGCCCGCGCGCCAGCATCACGCCGATCTTGTCGGCGAAGATCTCGCGGCCCGCATCGTCCACCACGCCGCAACGGTCGCCGTCGCCGTCAAAGCCCAGGCAAAGATCGGCACCCTTTTCCTTCACCGCATGGCTCATGGCATGCAGCATTTCCAGATCTTCGGGATTGGGATTGTATTTGGGAAAGGTGAAGTCCAGATCGGTATCCATGCCGATCACCTCGGCGCCGATGCGGCGCAAGGCATCAGGCGCGAAGGCGCCCGCCGTGCCGTTGCCGCAGGCCGCGATCACCTTGATGGAACGCTTGAGCTTGATGTCCTTGGTCACCGCCTGCAGATAGGTCTCGCGCATGTCCGGCTCGGCGACATAGGCGCCGCCGGCGCGCTCCTTGCCCTTGCCGTTCAGCACGATGTCCTTGATGGCGTTGATCTCGTCCGGTCCGAAGGTCAGCGGCCGCTTGGCGCCCATCTTCACGCCGGTCCAGCCATTCTCGTTATGACTGGCTGTCACCATGGCGACGGCAGGGCAGTCGAGCGCGAACTGCGCGTAATAGGCGACCGGCGACAGGGCCAGGCCGATGTCATGCACCTCACAGCCGGCCCGCATCAGGCCGATAGTCAGAGCCTGCTTGATGGAAAGGCTGTAGGACCGGAAATCATGGCCGGTGACGACTTTGGGCTTGACGCCGATCTCGTGCAGATAGGTGCCCAGCCCCAGGCCCAGCGCCTGAATCCCCAGCAGGTTGATCTCCTTGCCGAACAGCCAGCGCGCGTCATATTCGCGAAAGCCGTTGGCGGTGACCAAGGGCAGGTTTTCGTATTCGGCTGTGTTGGGAACAAGGTCGGAGCGGGGCTTGATCATTGACGTCCGGAGCTTGGGATGCGGAAGGGGTTGTAGCGGCCCACTGTTATCATCTCAATAACCCCGCGCTTTCAGCAACCGCGTCTCAATAATCGGGATCAGCCCGGCTCATGCGGGCCCAGACTGCCGTCCTGGCGCTCGAAACGCGGATTGGAGATATCGTAGGTCTCGTTGCCGCAGTGAGGACAGGCCGGGATCAGGTCGCCCCGCGCGATGCGCGTGACCTTGTGGCAGCGCTCGCAGCGGTAATCGGACGATTCGCGCGCGATCTCGCCAACCTTCTCACTCATGGCCGCACCTCCTGGGGTCTCATGCCAAACGCCGACACGGGATACGCGTTCCCGACTCTTGGTTTGGATGCAAAGCCCCGTGCTATAGTGCGATGATGAACCAAGAGATTGCGGCAGGGCTGAAACTGCCCCGCCTGGAACAGGGCTGGGTATGGCTGGTGGGCGCCGGGCCTGGCGATCCGGGACTGATCACCGCCTTGGGCCTGCAGGCGCTGGCGGATGCCGATTATGTGCTTTTTGACGCGCTGGTGGACGAGAAGTTGCTCGCTTTGTCGCGCGCGGAGAAAATCTATGCCGGCAAACGCGCCGGCGTCAGAAGCTGCAAGCAGGACGAAATCTCCCAGCTGCTGGTGGACCTCGCCAAAGACGGAAACCGCGTGCTGCGGCTGAAGGGCGGCGATCCCTTCGTCTTCGGCCGCGGCGGCGAGGAAGCCCAGGCGCTGGCGCGCGCGGGCGTGCCCTTCCGCATCGTGCCCGGCATCACCGCCGGCATCGGGGGGCTTGCCTATGCCGGCATTCCCGTCACCCACCGTGACACCAATCATGCTGTCACATTCATCACCGGCCATGGCATCGACGGCAAACTGACGGAGCTGAACTGGAACGCGGTATCGCGCGGGGCGCCGACCCTGGTGTTCTACATGGGCCGCAAATTCGCCGGCGAGATCGCACAGGCCCTGATGAACGCAGGCCGGGCACCTTCCGAACCTGCCGCCATCGTCGCCAACGCGGCGCGCGCCGATCAGGAGGTCACGGTCACGACTCTGGGCGGGCTGGCGGCGGCGGCGGAAAAGGCGCCAGCCCTGGCCATCATCGTGATCGGCGAGAATGTGACCTTGGCCAAGGAGCTCAGCTGGCTGGCGCCGCAAAGCGTCTGAGCCGTTCAGGCAACTGCCCCATGACGGCGCGGCGTTCCGCATCGGTCATGGAAAACCAGGCGCCGATCTCTTCCAGCGTACGGCCGCAGCCGCGGCACAGACCGCTATCGGGATCGTAGGTGCAAATCTTGATACAGGGGCTTTCCATGGGCCTTTTTACGCGATTTCCCCGCAACTGATCCATTTGGCTTAACCGGGACTTAACGACGCTCCCATCAGGATTGCGGCGCAATTTCGGACTTCTCCGTCATGGCCAAAGCGCAGTTCCACAAGAACCAGCGGGTTTATGTGAAGCCGGTCGGCACCTGGGCGCTGATCGAGCATGTGGTGCCGCATTGGGCCAAGGGCATCGATGAGCCGATCCGCATTCACTACGACGTGGGCCTGGGGCGTGAATTCGCCGCCGAGGAATTGCTCAGCGAAGAGCCGGTGGCCGACAGGAATTCGGACGCAGGAAGCTGGCGCGTGGTGCGGGCGCGCAACAAATGGCAGCCGGCGCAAGATTGCGCCCGCCATCCGATCCCGGGCACTTATCCGGTGGTGATCACCGGAGAGGCGGACTGGGGCGGCTGGCGCGTGCCGGGCGCCGAATATGACCTGGACCCTGGCCGGATCGAAGAACAGGCGCGGCTGATCGCCAGTGCACCGCAACTGGCCTCCTTCGCCCATTCGCTGGTGAATTGGGCGCGCAAGTCGGGCGAAGATATGCCCAACGAACTGGCCGAACTGGCCCATCGCGCCCAGGATATCCTCACCGAGGTCAAGCGCGCCTCGTGACCCTCGCTGGATCACCGGCGGTCACAACGCTGCCGCTTACCCTTTCCCGGCCGCTGCTGCGTTTGCTGCTGGTACTGGGCGGCTTCATCTTGCTCACCATCCTGTTCTTCTGGCCCTGGCTGACACAGCTTTCGACCGCCCTGATCGGTCCGCCGGAAGACAATATGCAAGACTTCTGGAACAGCTGGCATGTGGTGCACGCCCAGAGCTGGCGCGAGCTGTTTTTCACCAACACCATCCGGTTTCCCGAGGGCACGTCGCTTGCCTATCATTCCTTTGCCTGGCCGCAGGTCTTCGCCGTGGCACTGCTGGCGCGGCTGTTCGGAGACAACTTTGCCACCATCGTGACGTTGCAGAATGTGACTTTGCTGGCATCGTTCCCGCTGGCGGCGGCAGCGATGTTCACGCTGGCGCGACATCTCTTGGGCGAAGACCGTGACGTATCCCGGGACTGGGGCGCGGCGGTCGCGGGTTTCGTCTTTGCCTTCAATCCCTGGCACGTGGCGCAGGTGATGCATCACGCCCATGTCTCAGGCATCGAATTCCTGCCGTTGTTCGCGCTGCTTTATTTGCGGGCGCTTGAGGACAGGAACTGGCGCTGGCTGACCGGCGCCGCCGTCATGCAGGCGCTGAGCGCGCTCTCCTGCTGGTATTTCCTGTTCTACACGCTCTATTTTTTCGCCTTCCACCTTCTGTATCTGCGTGTGCATGATGGCCGCTGGCCGCGCGGCTGGGTGCTGGCGGCACCCGCTCTGTGCACCGCAGTCGCGCTTCTGCTTCTGTCGCCCTGGCTGGCGCCGATGCTGGCGGCCCATTCTGCCTCGTCACTCTATTACATCGGCGGCAACATGTTCGTGGCCGATCTGGCGGCGCTGGTTGCCTTCCCCCCCACCCATCTTCTCGCCCGCTTCGGCGGCGGCATCTATGCCGCCATCACCGGCAATGCCTGGGAAGGCGCGGTTTATCTGGGCCTGGTCAACCTCGCCCTGCTGATATGGGCCATCACGCGCAACACCGACAAGCGCTTGCTGAACTATGCGTTGGGCGGCTTCATTTTTTTCCTGGTGATCGCAGCTGGTGAAGCGCTGCATGTGGCCGGGCACGTCACGCCGCTGCATCTGCCTGGCGTTATCTTCAGCCATCTGCCTTTCTTCGCCAATGTGCGCACGCCGGCGCGCGCGATGGTGCTGGTCTTTCTGTTTCTCGGCCTGGCGCTGGGCTATGTCGTTACTTTGCTCAAAGATCGGAAATCCGCGTTGACATTGATCGCGGCGTTGATGCTGCTGGATTTCATGCCGGCGCATCTGGCATCCACACCCGCCACCTGTCCGCCGGCGCTCGCCGCGATCGCGAGCGATCCCGAACCGGTGGGCGTGCTGGATCTGCCGCGCGGCTATGGCGAGGGCAATGCCGCCATGATGCTGGCAGCCTGCCACGGCCATCCCATTGTGGCCGGCGAGACAGCCCGCCAGATGGGCGCGACGTTGCTGGACCGGCTCCGGACCCGCGACCTGACGATGCAGCAACGGCAGCTCGCCGCCGCCCAGGTCGGATATGTGATACTGCACCGGCCGAAAAACGGGCTGTTCCGGTGGTCTGCCCGGGACGGTGTCTGGAATGCGTATGTCCATACTTATCGCATGGTTGACCAGGACCGGGCGATGGTGGTGCTGCGCGTCTTCTGATTGTTCGCGGCACGGGCTATAAGACCGCCTCGCCTTTCCAGCCTGAAAGTTCGCCATGCGTACCGAAGAGCCGCGCGCCATTCATCTTTCCGATTACAAGGCGCCGGAATTCCGCATAACCACGGTGCATCTGGATTTCGCGCTGGAGCCGGAAGCCACGCGGGTGAAGGCGAAACTGGCAATCGAGCGCCAAAGCGGGACCGGGCCGCTGGTGCTGTCCGGCGAATGCCAGAAGCTGCTGTCGGTGACGCTGGATGGCCGCGCACTCGAGACGGGCGACTATCTGCAGGATGACAAAAGCGTCACCCTGCCCGATCCGCCGGACCGCCTGACACTCGATATAGAAAGCCAGATCGATCCCCTGGCCAACACCGCCCTGGAAGGCCTGTTCCTTTCCAACGGCATGTTCTGCACCCAGTGCGAGCCGGAAGGCTTCCGGCGCATCACCTATTTCCTGGACCGGCCGGACAATCTCTCGGTCTTCACCGTGCGGATCGAGGCGGACAAGGAGCAGTATCCGGTGCTGCTCTCCAACGGCAACCGCGTCCAGAGCGGCGACCTGCCTGGCGGCCGCCATTTCGCCGTCTGGCACGATCCCTTCCCCAAGCCGTCATATCTCTTCGCCCTGGTGGCGGGCGATCTGGGCTCGATCCATGACAGCTTCATCACCATGAGCGGCCGCAAGGTGGCGCTTGCCATCTATGTCGAGCATGGCAACGAGCCCCGCGCCCATTACGCCATGGACGCTCTCAAGCGTGCCATGAAGTGGGACGAAGAAGCCTATGGCCGCGAATACGATCTCGACATCTTCATGATCGTGGCGGTGTCGGCCTTCAACATGGGGGCGATGGAGAACAAGGGCCTCAACATCTTCAACGACAAGGTGCTGCTGGCCACGCCCGAGACGGCGACCGACGATGACTATGCCCGCATCGAGGGCGTGGTGGCCCATGAATATTTCCACAACTGGACCGGCAACCGCATCACCTGCCGCGACTGGTTCCAACTGTCGCTGAAAGAAGGGCTCACGGTTTTCCGCGACCAGCAATTCTCCGCAGACATGGGCAGCGCGGCGGTGTGCCGGATCGGCGACATCCGCGCGCTGCGCGCGGCGCAATTCCCCGAGGACGCCGGGCCGTTGGCGCATCCGGTGCAGCCGCAAAGCTATCTGCGGATCGACAATTTCTATACCGCGACGGTCTACAACAAGGGCGCCGAGCTGATCCGCATGATGCACACGCTGTT
>CAYQZM010000146.1:0-4965 GCA_964421935.1 uncultured Rhizobium sp.
ATAGGCGGTGAGCTTCTTTTCCTCGTCGCTCATGGCCATGGAGCGGCGCTCGGCGCCCATCATCACCTTGTCCTTGGCGTCTTCCAGCTCGCTCATGGTGACCACCCGCTTGCCGCGGCGGGCCGCCATCAGGGCGCCTTCGTTCACCAGATTGGCGAGGTCGGCGCCGGAGAAGCCTGGGGTGCCGCGCGCGATGGTGCGCGGGTCCACATCGGGCGCCAGCGGCACCTTGCGCAGATGCACGCGCAGGATCTTTTCGCGGCCCGCCAGGTCGGGATTGGGCACCACGACATGGCGGTCGAAGCGGCCGGGGCGCAGCAAGGCCGGGTCCAGCACGTCGGGGCGGTTGGTCGCCGCGATCAGGATCACGCTTTCATTGGCCTCAAAGCCGTCCATCTCGACCAGGAGCTGGTTGAGGGTCTGTTCGCGCTCGTCATTGCCGCCGCCGAGCCCCGCGCCGCGATGGCGGCCGACGGCGTCGATTTCGTCGATGAACACGATGCAGGGGCTGTTCTTCTTGGCCTGCTCGAACATGTCGCGCACGCGGCTGGCGCCCACGCCCACGAACATCTCGACAAAGTCCGAGCCCGAAATGGTGAAGAAGGGCACGTTCGCTTCGCCCGCGATGGCGCGCGCCAAGAGAGTCTTGCCGGTGCCCGGCGGGCCGACCAGCAGCACGCCCTTGGGGATGCGGCCACCCAGGCGCTGGAATTTCTGCGGATCGCGCAGGAAGTCCACGATTTCCTTCAGATCGTCCTTGGCCTCGTCCACGCCGGCGACATCTTCAAAGGTCACCCGGCCCTGACGCTCGGTCAGCAGCTTGGCGCGGGACTTACCGAAGCCCATGGCCTTGCCGCCGCCCGACTGCATCTGGCGCAGGAAGATCACCCAGACGCCGAAGATCAGCAGCATGGGGAACCAGTTGATGAAGATGGCGAGCAGCGAGGGCATGCCCTCATCGGCCGGCGAAACCGCCGTGTCGACATTGTGCTGCTTCAGGGTCGGCCACAGAGTGGCATCGTTGTTGGGAACGGTCGTGGTGAAAGGCTGGCCGGAGACCATTTCGCCCTTCACCTGATCGCCCTGGAAGGTGACTTTCTTGACCTGGTTCTGGACCACCAGCTCATTGAACTTGGAATAGCTGATCGGCGAGGCAGCCGTGTGCGGGCCCGTTCCCTGGAACAGATTGAACAGGAACACCAGCAGCAGCGCGATGACGATCCAAAGCGCCAGATTTCTCAGATTGTTCAAAGGCCGTCCTTCTTCAATGCGGCTGGCGCTCATCCCAGCCGGTGGCCGCGGGCGGTCAGCTCCCCGCCTTTAATAGATAGGGCGGTTTTAGCCTATTGCCAGCCATTAAAACGTTAAGAGTTTTAGGCGTTTCCCGCAACCGCGGGCTTTGTGATGTTATTTTTGCCGCCTGCGGGAACTGCCCGTTTTCCTTGGCCTTTCCCTTCGCACCAGCAGGTCGCGGGGCGCAAAATTCCCGGGGCCGGGACCGAGCTGGCAGCCGTGCAGGGTCGCCCCGCCCTTAAACCCGCCCCCCGAAATCCGGTTAAAGAGACGCTCAAGCGAGTCGAACCGGGGCCGGTAGGCCTGGCCGCTCACCGCCATCAGCACGGCGGCCAGCGCCCTCAATCCTACCTCGCGGGGCGCCGCAGCGATCGCGATCGGGTCCAGCAGGAGCCCGTCCTGCGCCCTGTCCCCGACGGGGCGCACCGCTCGCGCCAGCACCGCCCCCGTCACGATCTCCAATGTCTCGCGCGCCCGCGCCAGATGCGCCGCTGCCGCCGCGATCCGCGCCGATGACAGGCCCGCCTCGGCCAGCACGGCGCCGGCTTTGCGAATCTTCACCCGGTCGAAGGCCATGTCCTGGTTCATCGGATCATCAAGCCAGGACTGGCCCAGGACGGTGAGATAGTCGCGCAGCTCCTGCCGGCCGAAAGACAGCAGCGGCCGCGCCACGCTGAGTTGCGGAAAACCGGGCACCGGCCAGGGCGCGCGCGTCTGCATGGCAGAGAGCCCATCCAGGCCGCTGCCCCGCGCCAGACGCAGCAGAAAGGTCTCGGCCTGATCGTCCTGGGTGTGGCCCACAAACAAGGTGGCGACGCGGTGCCGGGCCAGCCATGCACCCAGCAGCCGATAGCGCGCCTCGCGGGCCGCCGCTTCGATACCCGCCTTGGGCTTTTTCCCGCGCCAGGACAGAATGGTCGCCTTCAGGCCCACCAGCTTGGCCAGCCTCGCGACTTTCCTGGCGTCTGCGGCAGAGCCGGCACGAAGCCCATGATCCACCGTCAGCACCACCGGCTTTGCCGTCTTCGCCGCGCGCGCATGGGCGGCAAGAAGATGCATCAGCGCAAGCGAGTCGCTGCCGCCCGACACGGCGACGGCCCAAGGAGGGCCGTCATGCTTCGCCATCGCCGCAGTGAAGCGCTGCTCGATTTTCCCTTGCCCTTCGGCTTCGCCTCCGGGCCGGGGTTCACTTGCCGCAGGCGGTCTTTCGGAGGCTGGCGGCCTGGCTAAGGGTCTGCGGGTTGGCTTGCGGATATTTGGTCTTGATGAGGCCAAGCGTGGTGCAGCCTTCCGATTTCTGGCCCATGCCCATGAAGGACTGGGCCAGCTTGAGCATAGCGTCGGGCGCGCGGGTGGACTTGGGATATTTCTTGATCACCTCGGCGAAGGCGCGCGCCGCCGGCGCATAATCCTGGCGCACAAAGCTGATGTTGCCGACCCAGTAGATGGCCTGGGGCGAAAGATCGGCATCGTCCGGATTGGCATCGGCATAGGCGCGGAAGGCCGCCTGGGCCTCGTCATATTGGGCCCGGCTCATCAGGTTCATGGCCTGGTCATACTGGGCGCTGTTGCCGGCCGGGGCAGCTGGCGCGGGGGCGCCAGCCCCTGAGCCCATCGGCAAGGTGCCCAGCACACCGGGCGGGCGGCTCAAGGTGATTGGGGCGTTGTCGGCTGGAGGCGAAAAACCGCCGCCACCGCCGCCGGGCGCGGCGCCTATGGGCGGCAGGGCCGCCCCCGGCTGCATGGCGCCAGGCGGCGGGGGCACGGCGCTGGCCGAAGCGGTGCCGGCGGCGGCGCAGTTCATGGCGTCACCCGCCCCCATCTGCTGGGCCGACAAGGTGCAGAGACGGTAAGCAAAGTCCTTCTGCATCTTGTCGATTTTGTCATTCTGCAGCTGGATCCGGTGGTTGAGCTCCTCATTGGCGCCCGTGGCCTGGGTCAGGCTTTGGGTCAGGCCCTGCACCTTGTCCTCCAGCGCCCTGATTCGCCCATCCTGCTGCTGGGTGTGGTTGGTCAGGTCCTGGATGCCCCTATCCTGCGCATCCTCGTGCGCCTTCTCCTCATCACTGGGGCCGAAGATCTGCGCGTTGGCCACAGCCGGTGCGAAAACCAGAAGGGACGCGAAGGTGGATACCAGAAGCCGCTGCTTGATCATGTCTGTTTCCCGTAAAGCGAAAAGGGGCGCGGAAGTATTCCGCGCCCCTTTTGTCAAGACAATGTGGCCGGCTTAAGAATTGACACCGCCGGTGAGGACGGTCACGCCACGGCGATTCTGCGCCCAGCAGGATTCGCTGGACTCCGTGCAGACCGGCCGTTCCTTGCCGTACGAAACGGTCTCAACGCGGCCGGTCGAGACGCCCTGGCTGACCAGGAATTCCTTCACGGCATTGGCGCGGCGCGCGCCCAGCGCCAGGTTGTATTCGCGGGTGCCACGCTCGTCGCAGTGACCCTCGATGGTCACGCGCACGGACGGGTACTTCTGCAGCCAGGCGGCCTGACGGCCCAGGATCGCCTTGTCGCTGTCCTGAACATTGTACTGGTCGAAGGCGAAGTGAACGGTATCGCCGACATTGACGCGGAAGTCCTCGGCGCTGCCGGGAATGATGCTGGAGGTGACGGGCGCGGGCGCGGACGGCGCGGGCGGCGGGGGGGCCGGCGGCGGGGCGGTATTGACCGCTTCCTGCTTGTGGGTGCAGGCGCCCAGAACGAGGGCGGCCGATAGGCAGACGAACTTAAGAGAACGCGAAAATGTGGTCATGAGTGGAATCTCCTGGCAAGCGCGACCGCCGGTGCGGGCGGCGCCCACGCTAAGAAAGAAATAAGACGCACCTCAAACGACAAACGCATCTGGGCCTAAAAAGAGCCAAAGGACACGCTCGAAATTAGAATCCCTTATAGGAAAACAGGCCTACTGGATCAAGGGTGACCAGGCAGGATCAGAAGCTGACCCAGGGGTTAACACTCTCCTTTCATTACGGCCGGTTATATCAACCGACCATATTTGAGAGCCGCGCCCGGCCGGCAAGGTCCGGCTGAACATCAGTACACGGCCATTGGGGGCCCAGGTCGGCCCTTCGTCCTTGCCGCCGCTGGAAATGAGCCGCTCGCCCGAACCGTCGGGGCGCATCACGCCGATGTGAAAAACATCGCCGGTCCGCTTGGTGAAGGCGAGCAGGTCGCCGCGGGGCGACCAGACCGGCGTGCCATTGGCGCCCGGACTGAAGCTGATTCGGTGCTGGTTCGAGCCATCCACATTCATCACATAAATCTGCTGGCCGCCGCCGCGATCTGATTCGAAGGCAATCTGCTTTCCATCCGGCGAGAAGCTGGGCGCGGTATCGATGGCGGGATTGGTGGTGAGCCGCTTGACGGCACGGGTGCGCAAATCCATCAGATAGATGTCGGAATTGCCCGCCGTTTCCAGGGTGAGCGCCACTTCATTGCCGTCCGGCGAGAAGCGGGGCGAGAAGGTCATGTTGGGGAAATTGCCCAGCATCTCCTGCTTGCCGGTCTCGATGTCGAACAGATAGACCCGCGGCTTGTTGCCGATATACGACATATAGGCGATCATCTGCGCCGTGGGATTGAAGCGCGGCGTCAGCACCATATAGCTGCCATTGGTCAGGAAGATCGGATTGGCGCCGTCCTCGTCCATGATCGCCAGCCGCTTGA
>CAYQZM010000147.1:0-15856 GCA_964421935.1 uncultured Rhizobium sp.
TGTGGTGGATTTGAAGACCGCGGCCGGCGCCCGCGCGCCGGCGCCTGCCGTTGCGCAAATGGGCGGTGGCCCTGTCATGGGCCGCGTCACCCAGCCCATCTATGCCGGCAAGGCGCTGTTGGCTGATCCCGCCCTGATCGAGAATACCGCGCAAGGCCCCTTGCCGCGCATCGCCGATGATGGCCGCAAGCCCATGACCGTTTATGCCGGCGCGGCCCCAGCCGGTGGCAAATTCAAGATCGCCATTGTGGTCGACGGCCTTGGGCAGTCGACTACCGCCACCAAGGCGGCGCTGGATGCCCTGCCGGCCGGCGTGACCCTGGGTTTTGCGCCTTACGCCGGCGATGTCGGCAAATGGGTGGGTGAAGCACGGTCCCGGGGCCATGAAGTGCTGCTGGAAGTGCCCATGGAGCCGCTGGACTTTCCCGACAGCGATCCGGGGCCCCACACCTTGCGCGCCGGTCAGGAAGAAGAAGCCAATATTCAGCGCCTGACCTGGGCGCTGTCGCGCTTCACAGGCTATGCCGGCGTCACCAATCTTCTGGGCCAGCGTTTTCTGTCCGACAGCGATGCGCTGGCGCCAATGCTGACTTACCTGAACCGCCGTGGGCTCTATGTTTTCGACAATGGCGCGGCCGCCCAGTCAGTGCTGCCGAGCGTGGCCGGGCAGATCGGCATTCCGGCGGCGCAAAGCGGGCCGGCGCTGGATACGATTCAGACGGCGCTGGAAATAGACCGGCGGCTTTCCGATCTCGAAACCCAGGCCCGCGCCAATGGCAGCGCCGTGGGTTCGGCCTTTCTCTATCCTGTTTCCGTCGCCCGCATCGCCGCCTGGGCGCGCGGTCTGCAGGCGCGGGGCTTTGTGTTGGTGCCGGTTTCGGCCATAGTCGCGCAACCGACCACAAAATAACGCGCGATTCTCAGTCCATGTCTTCCGATCTGCCCTACCGGCCTTGCGTCGGCATCATGCTGTTCAACAAGGACGGCAAGGTCTTTGTCGGCAAGCGTATCGACCAGACGGTGGAAGGCTGGCAGATGCCGCAGGGCGGCATCGACAAGGGGGAAACTCCAAAGGAGGCGGTGCTGCGCGAGCTTCAGGAAGAAGTCGGCACCGACAAGGCCGAGATCATCGGCGAGATGGAAGACTGGGTCACCTATGACCTGCCCGAGCATCTGATCGGCGTCGCTTTCCACGGCAAATACAAAGGCCAGAAGCAGAAATGGTTCGCCCTGCGCTTCACTGGGGAGGATGGTGACATTGACCTCACCAGCCACGAGCCGGAATTTTCCTCTTTCAAATGGGTGGACCTGAAGGCGCTGCCGGGCCTGATCGTTCCCTTCAAGCGCGATACCTACAAGGCGGTGATCGCCGTCCTCGGGAAATACGCATGAGGGCAACGGGCGCGAGCCGCAAAGCGCCTGTCGTGATGATCCATGGCGCTTTCTGCGGCCCATGGTCCCTGGATGGTCTGAAGCGGAAATTCAAGGAAGCCGGTTACGCGGTCACGACCCCCTGTCTGCGGTTTCACGATCAGAAACCGCCGCCCGCCGCGCTGGGCACCACGGGTCTGCGCGATTATGCCACCGACCTGGAAGAGGAAATCCGGGCCTTGGGCGTCGCGCCCATCCTGGTGGGCCATTCCATGGGTGGCCTTCTGGCGCAGCAGCTTGCGGTGCGAACAGAGATTCGCGCGCTTGTGTTATTGGCGCCTTCGGCGCCCTGGGGCACGCCGCCGACCACCTTGTTCGAGATCGGCGCCGCCCAGGCGATGCATCTCAATCCGGGTTACTGGAACAAGGTGCTGGAGCCCAACCGTGACGTGGCGCTGGCGCATTCACTCGACAAGCTGCCCAAGCACATGCGTGACGAGGTCTTTGACCGGCTGGTGCCGGAATCGGGTCGCGCCACCTTCGAGATCCTGAACTGGGGCCTGGATCTCAATCATGCCAGCGGCGTGGAGGCCGAGAAGATAAATGCGCCGCTTCTGTTCCTGACCGGAAGCGAAGATCGCATCAATCCGCCTTCGACGGTCGCGCGCATCGCGGCCCTCTACGGCGCCCGCGCCACCAACGAAGTGATGCAGGGCATGGGCCACTGGCTCATTGGCGAACCGGGTTGGGAAAAACTGGCCGACAGGGCGCTGGCCTGGCTTGAACTGCTGCCTCCGAAATAACAGCGTCATCACCCGGACACGCGGGCCGATGACGACAAAAAATTGAGGTCAGCTCTTGGCGTCAGACCGGCGCTTGTTGAAGTCCTTCATGAAGGATTCCAGCGTGTCCACCGACGCGATCTTGGCGGCGGCGTCACGGAAGGCCAGGCTGTGCTGGTCGATATCGGCCGATAGCACCGCAAACAGGTTGGCATCGGGCGTGCCCTTCATGCGGGGCGCGAAGTGCTCGCGCAGCCGCGCCAGAGAGGTCTCGTCGTTGGCCAGGCTATAGGCCACGGCCGCGCGCAGCACCTGGGCGCGGTCGGCATCGCTGAACGGTCCGGGCTCGCTTGCGCGCGCTTGCAGCAGTTCCTCGGCCTTCTGGCCGGCGACGGCCCAGTTGCCGGATTCCCAATAGATGTCGGCACGCAGCCGCTTGGTATCGTCCGCCTGGTCCACCGCGATCAGGTCGAGCGCGTTGTCCCATTGCTTGAGCGCGGCAAAGGCGCGGGCCTCCAGAATCATGCGCTGATGCATCTGATCGTCGGGCAGGCCGCTGATCTGGGAATCGCGAATGGCGGCCACGGCCTTGTCCGGTTTGTGGTCCATCAGATAGACGGCGGCCAGCCGTGTGGCGACCTGGGCCTTGGCGACGCCGTCCAAGCGCTTGTCCACCTGATAGGCCAGAAGATTGGCGGCCGGGCCCAGCAGGTCCACGGCCACCAGCCGGTCCGACATGCGCCGGATCATCTCATCGCCATCCGGTCCGACCGGGGTGAGATCGAGATTGTCGTAGAACAAGGCCAGTGCATCCACCGGCTTCATCTTGTCGGCGCCGCCCTTGAGGAACAGGTTGATGAACGCGCCGCGCATGTCGTCCTGCGCCACCCGCGTCGCATCCTGCTCCTTGAAATTTTGGGTGACGATGCGCAAGGTCCGAAGGCCGTCGCGCCACTGCCCGCGATCGAAATAAAGCGCTGCCAGCTTGCGCAAGGTCTTCAGTTCCAGCCCGTCACCACGCCAGCGGAAGCGCAGCCTTTCGAATTGCTCGATGGCCTGCGGCGGCGAAATTGCGCCCGCCGCCAGCCCGGCATTGGTGTGATAGAAGATGGCCTGGGCCGCCAGCTTTTCATTGCCGCTCTTCTCGACGGTCGTGAAGTGCGCCAGCGCGCTGTCATAGCGATTCTCCGCCGACAACAGGCGCGCCTGGGTCAGTTCGGCGGCCAGCGCCAGCGGTTCCTCGATATTCTTGGGCACCCGGGTCAGGGCCGCGTCGGCCAGGTCGAGCCGGCCCATGCCCAGCCCTGCATCGGCTTCGGCCAGATAGGCGCGGGCCTGCCATTCGGGAGTATAGCGGTTCATCACCGGGCCGGCCTGCTCGAGATGGGCGTGCGCGTCCTTCCAGTTTTCCATCGCCGCCTCGATCAGGCCGCGCCAGAAAGCGGCATGGCGGTCGCTGTCAAAGCCGGGGCCGGCCAGATCGTTATGGGCGTCGCGATAGCGGCCCATCATGTATTCGGCCGCGGCTTTCATGGTGGTCAGCTGGACATCGCCGGTCAGCGACGGGTCCTTGGTCTGGATCAGCTTGATCAGGCCCAGCGCCTCGGCGCCAAAGCCATTGGCCAGGTAAAAGCGCGTCAGGGTCAGCTGCGCGCGCGCGGCATTCTGCGGATAGGCGTGAACCGCGGACTGGATCAGCTCACGCTGGGTGGCCAGGAAACTGCCGGCCGTGGCCTGACGCCAATGGGCGAAATCCAGATAGGAGGGACCGTCGCCGAAGCGCGCCAGCGCCGACGGGGTCTGGCCCACCGGCATCTGCGGCGGCGTCAGCATCAGACCCCCAGGGCGCGAGATCGTGACCCGGCTTGCATTCACGCTCACATTCAGGTCGTCGGCATAAGGGGTGATCACCAGGCCGCTGGCAGTGGGCAGGGCCGCAAAGTCGGCGAAATGGCGCGTGGCGGGCATGCCGCGGCCGGCCTGGGTCGGGACAATGGTGAGCATGTCGCCACCGGCGGGGTCCAGCAGCCTGAAGGCATGATCGGCCGCCGGCAGCAAGGTGGAAAGCGAGCTGCGGCGCGGGTCGTCCTGATTGCGGGCAAAGCCGATGGCAACGGGAGCCGGTGCAAGCGTGCCGGCGATTTCCACCACCAGATTGTTGCCGTCGCTGCGCGCCGAAATTTCGGCGGGTTGTTTCAAGGTGATCCGCAGGATGCCCAGGCCATTGCTGGAAACCGCTTCCACCCCGGCGGCGAAATCGCCCAGCGCACTCTTGAGATTGCGGGAATCAAATGAGGGCGCATTCTCCAGGACAACCCAGGCTGTCAGGCCCCGCACGAACACAGCCGACGGCAGCGCGCCGGCGCCCTTGAAATTGATCAGCGCACCGTCGCGGGTGCGTTTGCCGTCCGCCACCGGAACGGTCGGCAGCTCGGGCTGTGGCGGGGTCGGGGAGGCGGCAGGCTGGGCGGCCGCGGTCTTGGTCTCGGGCTTGGCTTCCGGCTTGGCCGGCGGCTGGGGCGATTCCTTCGGCTTGTTCTTGCCGGCCAGTTGCTGCGCCGTTTGCAGAACGGCTTGCGCCTGGGCCGTGCTGGCGCCCGCGACCGGTTTTGACGGCATTGCGGCCGTCTTTGCAGCGGGCACCGGCTCCATTTTGCTGATGGTGGGTTTGGCAATGCCCGGCGGCGCATAGGCGGCGCCATCGGTCCTGGGCGCCAGGATGTCCAGCACCACATGATTGCCATCCTTGAAATCGTGATAGCCCGAATCGGAATCGGTCTGGAACTCGACGAGGGTGGTTGCGCCTTCGACGCGCCAGGTCACGTTCTTGACCCAGGGCGGCGCGAAGCGGGCGACGGCCGAAACATCCATGCGGATGGGCGCGTCGAACTTCACGGTCATTTTTCCGGCGCCTGGAAATACCTGATAGGAGACGTTCTTCGGCCAGTCGAAGACCAGACGCGTGAACTTCTCATAAGAGCCGGCGCGCATCTTGATTTCCGGCAGGGACGCGACATCGATCGGCTTGGACACAGGCTTGGGCGGCACCACCAAGTCGGGCATCTTGCCGCTGAAGTCGGATGGCGCCAGATCCACCACGGCATGGCCGGGAATCTGGCTGACATGCAGCTTGACGGGCGCCACCAGCACGAAGCGCAAGGTCTTGCCGTCTGGATCGGCGCGGCCGCTGGACAGGATGCGCGGCAACGCCGCCACCACACTGGCGGGCGTGATGCCGGTCTTGGCGCTGAAGCTGATGGTGAGCACGCCGCCGGTAGCGCTTGCGGTGATTTTGGGATTGGTGGCGCTGGTCAGGCTGAAGGACAGGCGGCCATAGCCATCCTGCGTGCTGCCGCTGACGCCGTCCGCCCAGGCCGGCGTACTGGCGGCAAGCGCCATCGCCACTGCGATACTGTGCGCGGGTCGGATCACCAGGCTCCCCTTCCGGCTCTAATCTGCCGGGGCGGCGTTAACCTGCGGTTAAGCCTGTTGGGAGGCATCCACGGGCGGACCACAACACAATTAAGTCTTTGGAGTTGCTGGATTTTGTCCGGCAACGGGGGCTTTGGCGGCGGCCGGGACAGGGGCTGCAGCGGCCGTGGTAGGCGCCGGCGCAGCCGCATCCGTCGCCTGTGGCAGAACCAGCCGGTTCGCCAGCTTGATCGTCAGTGCCTTGGCGTTGTCGGGATTCATGCTGGCCAGCACCAGCGCCAGCTGGTCGGACTTCATGTCGCGCGCCACCGGCACCAGCACGTCATCCGGCAGATTGTTGAAGATGCGCGCAGCATCCTTGGGCTTCATGATGGAATAGGTTTTCACCAGGGCGGTGACCTGCGCTTTTTGTGCCTCGTCACGCTGGCCCAACAGCTGCGTGATCTGGGTCTGCAGCTGCTTGAGCTGCGCGATTTTGGCGTCCACACGCTGCTCGGCAGCGGCGATCATGTTGGCCTGGGTGGTGAGCTGGGTCTCGCGCTTGTCCAGTTCGCGCCGGCGCTTGGAAAGACTGTTGATCACATCCACTTCGCTGGCGCTGGAGACCTGGTCGCCTTCGCCGCCGGCATAATCCTTGTTGGCAGGCACCGGGTCCCCGGGGATGGCGGCCGTCTGGCCGGATCCCTGGGCATAGGCCTCGTGCACCAGATCGCCGGCTTTCAAGCCCCAGACCACAACACCCAGCACCAGCACGCTTGGCAGGAGCCGAACGAAACGCGCGCTCTTCTTCGCCGTGAGAGTCATGACACAGCTCTTTCCAGGCGGCTGAGGATGGAGGTGGAGGGCAGCGGCATGTCGGGTATTTCCTTGGCCACGCGCGGCGTTGCCGCGGCTGTTTCCATACGCTGGGCGATGCGTTCACCGGAAACGGTGAGCACCGAAAGCTCGTCAATATGCAGGCGAGCACGCTTCAGGCGCTCGTCCAGGGTATGGGCGGCTTCACCGGCGGCGGTCTTCAGCGCCCGCAAAGACGCGCCCGCGCCGGCGATCGCCATGTTGAGCTCGCCGATGTGGCGCTTGAGACCTTCCTGGCCCTTGCGCACCGCCGCCAGGCGCCGCTCCAGGATCACGCAATAGGCAAGGGTGAGGGCCAGCAGCACTTCCAGCCCCAGCTCAAGATAGAAGGTCACGTCGGTCGGAAGGGTCATGGGCAACTCTCTCAAAAAAGATTGATTAGAGTGAGGACCTAGAGGGCGCGCGATGCGTCCGTGCGTTCGATGGCTTCGTCCACGCGCACCGCGACATTGCCGCCGACGCGGCCCATGCGGCCTGTCAGCAGCGGTACGCCGCCGCAGCGCAGCTGGATCTTTGAATCGGGGCCGGCGCTCAGCATCATGGTCTGACCGACCTGCAGGTCCATCACCTGATGCAGCGGCATGGTCTGTTCATCCAGAATGGCTTCGATGTCCACCTTGGTCGACCAGAGCTCGGTAGCCAGATGGCTTTCCCAGATGGAGTCGCGGCCGAACTTTTCGCCCATGAACTGCTGCAGCAGCAATTTGCGGATCGGCTCCAGGGTGGCATAGGGCAGAAGCAGTTCGGTGCGCCCGCCGCGATCTTCCATGTCTATGCGCAGCTTGACCAGGAGGGCGGCGGTGGCAGGGCGCGCGATGGCGGCACAACGGGGATTGGTCTCCAGCCGGTCCAGACTGAAATGCACCGGCGCCAGCGGCTCGAAAGCGGCGCACATGTCCTGCATGATCACCTCGATCATGCGCTGGACCAGGGTGCGTTCGATGGTGGTATAGGGCCGGCCCTCGATGCGCATGGCAGACGAACCGCGCCGGCCGCCCAGAAGCACATCCACGATCGAATAGATCAGGTTGGAGTCCACCGTGAAGAGGCCGTAATTGTCGAGCTCCTCGGCGTGGAACACGGCCAGAATCGCGGGCAGGGGAATGGAATTCAGATAATCGCCGAAGCGGATGGAGGTGATGGAATCCAGGCTCACTTCCACATTGTCGGACGTGAAATTGCGCAGAGAGGTTGTCATCAACCGCACCAGGCGGTCGAAGACGATCTCCAGCATGGGCAGGCGTTCATAGGAAACCAGCGCCGAATTGATGATGGCGCGGACGCCCGACTTGTCCTGCATCTGGTCTGAATTGACATCAAAACCCAGAAGCGAGTCGATTTCGTCCTGGTTCAGGACGCGCTCGGCTGTGGTATCGGCGGTGCCCTCGACCGCGGGCGCCGGGGTGATGGCGGAGTCTTCGGTGGTCGGTGTTTCGTCGGCCATATTCTAAAGCCTTTTCATGTCGCACCGGCTTTCTGCCGGGATTACTTGATCTAACTATTGCTCCCTTGCAGGGCGCTCCTACTGCACAATCATTTCCTTCAGCAGCACGTCGCGCACGTGATAGGGCGCGGCCGCCACATTGACCCGGCGCAGCAGCTCTTCCTTCAGGCGCAGCACACCGGCCGAGCCTTTGAGGTCGTCGAGCCGCAATTCGCGCAAGTAGGCCTGGAATTGATCGGTGATGCGCGGCATCAGCGGCTGGATGGCGGTTTTCTGTGCGTCATCCTCCAGCTCCAGCGACAGGCCCAGCTTGAGATAGGCGGGCGTGCCGTCATTGCTCTGGATATTGACCAGAATGTCCTGCATGTCGCTGAAGGCGACCTTGGGCGGGGTCAGCGGTTCTTCCGCCTTGGCGCCTTCGGCATTGCCGTTTTTCTTGAACAGAAAGAAGTAGGCGCCCGCGCCGCCGCCGCCGAGCACAAGCACCAGCACCGGCACGGCGATCATCAGAATCTTTTTGGTGAGAAAGCGCTTGAAGCCCTTCTTCGGCTCGGGCGCACCTTCGCCTTCCGGCTTTTCCCCGTCTTCACTTTCGGGAGCGGCTTCTTTCGCCATGGAAAACCCTTGTTGAACGCCCTTGCGACTTCTCGAGGGTCACCCTAGGCAAACGTGGTTAAGGAGTGGTTCAAATTGCCGGGTAGGGCGCCCTCAGACCGGCAAGATTTTCCGCGCACCCTTCCATGCCATGCATGAAAGCCAATGAAATCGGGCTTTTCCTGATGGCATGACGGCTGCAATACCGAAGGCACGACGGACCAGAAAGGATCCGAAGGCCTATGGAAAATTCACTTCTTGTTAGTCTCTCCCAGCAGCTCGCCACCTATCGGGCGATGGACGTGATCGCCAACAACATCGCGAACGTCTCCACGCCGGGATTCAAGCGCGATGCCGCGAAGTTCGAAGAATATGTCGCCATGATGCGGCCCGCCGAAGGTCAGAAAGGCATGCAGCCGGTCTCCTTCGTGAAAGACGCCGGCGTGATACGCGATACCGGGCAGGGCAATATCGAGCAGACCGGCGCGACTTATGACCTGGCGATTTCCGGCAAGGGCTATTTCGTGGTCCAGACGCCGGCGGGCCCGCGTTACACCCGCGACGGTCATTTCTCGCTGGACGGCAACGGCAATCTGGTCACCAGCCAGGGCTATCAGGTGCAAGGTGATGGCGGCACCGTCACCATCGCGCCGACCGACGGGGACATCAACATCGCTACCGATGGCATGATCTCCAGCGTGGTCAATGGCGTGGGCAACCAGCTTGGCAAGATCAAGGTGGTGGACTTCGCCGACGACACGCTGCTCACCAGGCAGGGCTCCAGCCTCTATTCCACGGGCCAGACGCCGAACACGCCCACGGTGGTCAATCTGCGCCAGGGCGCGCTGGAATCCTCCAATGTCCAGCCGGTGATCGAGATCAGCAAGATGATGGAGGTGATGCGTGCCTATGAGACCACCGCCAATCTGAGCAAATCCCAGGAAGACATGCTGCGCCAGGCCATCGACCGGCTCGGCCAGGTCCCGAATTAAGTTGCCGAATTAAGGAGAAACGCTGATGCGCGCCCTTTCCATCGCCTCGACCGGCATGCTGGCCCAGCAGACCAATGTCGAAGTCATCGCCAACAATCTGGCGAACATGAACACCACCGCCTTCAAGCAGCAGCGGGCGGAATTCACCGATCTGCTCTATCAGAACATCCAGACGCCGGGTGCCCAGACCTCCGACCAGGGTACCTACGCCCCCAACGGCATCCAGCTGGGCGCCGGTGTGCGCACCGCCGCGGTCTATCGCATCACCACCCAGGGCGATCTCAAGTCCACCGGCAATCCCTACGATGTCGCCATCCAGGGCGCCGGCTTCTTCCGCATTCAGCAGGCCGATGGCACTGACGCCTATACCCGCTCGGGCAATTTCTCGCTCTCGCCCCAAGGCCAGCTCGTCACCCAGGATGGGCTGGTGGTGCAGCCGGGCATCGCCATTCCGCAGAACACGATCAGCGTCACCATCAATGCGCAGGGTCAGGTCAACGCCACCGTGGCGGGCAACTCCACGCCCCAGACGGTCGGCCAGCTCGAGCTGACGCGCTTCCCCAACGAGGCCGGTCTCAATGCGATCGGCAATAACCTCTATCTGGAGACCCCTGGTTCCGGCAGTCCGCAGGCCGGTGTTCCGGCTTCGACCGGCTATGGCACGATCCAGCAGGGCTTTCTGGAAACCTCCAACGTGAACTCGGTGGACGAGATCACCGCCCTGATCACGGCCCAGCGCGCCTATGAAATGAACTCCAAGGTCATCTCTGCAGCCGACCAGATCCTGCAGGATACCGCTCGCCTGGGATCATAGCCATGAAACGCACGCTCCTGATCGTTGGTCTGCTCCTGGCCGGCGCCGCGGCGCTGATGGGCACTTCCAGCGCCTTCGCCGCCACCATGCGGGTGGTGGTGCCGGCGCACAATATCGCCCGCGGCGACACGATCGGCGAAAGCGATCTCACCTTTGCCACCGTGGACGGCAACGCGCTGATGTCCGGCGTGCCGACCAGGATCGAAGAGGTCAAAGGCATGCAGGCCCGCCGCATGCTGTCGGCCGGCCAGACCTTCCGCACCGAAGACGTTCGCCGGCCCATCGTCATCACCAAGGGCCAGACCGTCACCATGCAGTTTGCCGCCCCCGGCGTGGAGCTGACCGCCATGGGCCGCGCCATGAGCGAAGGTGGCGTCGGCGATACGGTCACCGTCCAGAATCCGGCCTCTTACCGGATGGTCTCCGGCGTCGTGATCGCGCCGGGCACGGTGCGCGCCACCGGCATCATCAACGCTCCCGTCAACAATCTCGCCCGCCGTTAGGATCTGTCATGCGCAGCCTTTTGAAGCTTTTTCCTCTTGTCGCGGCGGTGTCGCTGTCGGCCTGTTCGGCGCTGGACCGCATCCAGAATATCGGTGAGGCGCCCGCCATGCAGCCGGTGGGCAATCCCGCCGGCACCAAGATCGTGGCGGCCATCCCGGCGCCCAAGCCGATCATGCATGTGGACAATTCGCTGTGGCAGCCGGGCGCGCAAAGCTTTTTCCATGATCCGCGCGCCATGCATGTGGGCGACGTGATCACGGTGAACGTCTCGGTCGCTGATACCGCCAAGATGCAGAACACCACCACGCGCAGCCGCACCAATTCCGAGGACGCCAATCTCACCAACTTCTTTGGTCTGGAGAAGGTGATGCCGCCGGTGATGGATCCGTCCAGCCTGGTCAAGATGGGTTCGGACAACTCCAATGTCGGCGCCGGCTCGATTCAGCGTCAGGAATCCATCAACATGGTCCTGGCGGCGCTGGTCGCCCAGGTGCTGCCCAACGGCAATCTGGTGATCGACGGCCATCAGCAGGTGCGTGTGAACAATGAGCTGCGCGACATGCGCCTTTCGGGCATCGTGCGCCGCGAGGACATCACCCAGGACAATACCGTCAACCTGTCCCAGATCGCCGAGGCGCGCGTGACCTACGGCGGCAAGGGCACCATGAGCGATGTGCAGCAGCCGCGCTATGGCAGCCAGTTGCTCGACATCCTGATGCCCTTCTGACGTCGCAGCCAGAAGACAAAGGGCCCGGTCATCCGACCGGGCCTTTTCGTTTTTGCGGCTAGTATCCCATTCCGAAGTTTGCCTTGAGGCCGATATCGATGATGTGGCGAAGTTCGAAACCACGATACTAATGCGGCATCAGTTCGGGAAAGCGCGGCAGAAAGCCTTTCCGGTTGGGCATGGCGACCTTGGGCAGGGTCCGGGCATTGAGGACCAGCTTGGCGTCGATCACCTTGCCTTCCGCCAGGATATAGGCGGTAAGGGCATAGACCTCATGGTCCGTCAGCGACCGTGGCTCATTCCATGGCATCGCCCGGCGGATGTAATCGAACAAGGGCGGCGCGTAAGGCCAATAGTTGGCGATGGTGGTCCGGGAGGCGTCGATACCCTTCAGCTCCACGTCGCGGATGATGATCGGCGGCGCCGGCTGTCCGCGCAATGCCTGGGGCGTGCCGCGGCCGCCATCGCCATGACAGGCCGAACATTTGGCCGCGAAGATGGGTGCGCCTTGCGCCGCGGTTCCTTCGCCGGGTGGCAGGCCGGTGCCATCAGCCAGGATCTCGATATCCCAGCGCGCGATGTCGGCGGCACTGACCGGTTTGCCAAGATTCGGACGGCCCGGACCGGCGGCGAGTGCGCTCGCGCCGCCCACCAGCGAGAAACAAACAAGAGCTGCAAGCGCGCGGTCAGGCATAGGCATGCGACACCTTCCCGCGCGCATCCACTGCCCAACTCGTGACGGCGTTGAAGTGATGGTTCTTGAAAGCCACAACGGGCGGCACGGCATCGAGCTGGCCGCGGGCGGCGACGAATTCGGCCCGCGTGGGCTGGAAAGAACCCTGATCGTCCCAGGCGCGGCTTTGCAAAATGACAGGGCGGCCATCCCATCGCCATGGCATGCGAAACCGGGTGAAGGCCTTGCTGTAAACCGGCGTCTGCAGGGCGGCTTCGCCCCAGCTTTTGCCGCCATCGGCCGAGACCATCACTTTTGTGATTTTGCCCTTGCCGGAATAGGCGATGCCGGAAATCTCGTAATAGCCGGGCATCTTCACATCCTGGCCGGGTGACGGCCGGGTGATGAAGGATTTGACCTCGTTCAGGAAGGTAAGGTTGTAGCTTTTTCCTTTAGGCATCGGCTCGGTATAGACCTGCGATTCCCAGAAGCTCATGGCGGGGCTCGGCACCAGCTTGATGCGCCGCAGGAACTTGACGTTCATGTTGCCTTCATAACCGGGCAACAGCAGCCGCATGGGAAAGCCGTTGCCAGGCATCAGCGGCTCGCCATTCTGGTAGAGCGCGATCATCGCGTCATCCAGCGCCTTGGCCAATGGGATGCTGCGCATCAGGTGCGGACCGTCCGCGCCCTCGGCGATGAACCATTTCGCACGCGGATCGATGCCGCATTCATCCAGCAGCACCGACAGCGGCACCCCGGTCCATTCCGCACAGGACGACAGTCCATGCAAGGCCTGGACGTCGGCCTGGATCGGCTTGGGCGAGAACAGGGGCACGCTGTTGCCGCCGCATTCCACGAAAGCGGGGCGCGAGATCATGGGATATTTGAGAAGCGCGTCGACAGTGAAGACCAGCGGTCGCTTGACCAGGCCATGGATCAGCAGCCGGTGCGCCGCCGGATCGATCTGGGGGATGCCGGTGTGGTTGATGGTGAAATGCAAGCCGTTGGGCGTGCGCGTTCCTTCCAGAAGATGATGCGGCGTGCGCGATATGGAAGAGCGTGGCTCGAAGTTCGGATTGGCCAGAGTGCGCACCACATTTTTGGCGAATTTCGAGGGCGTCTGATAGGCCGGCGTGTCCTCGCCGATCTGGAGACCCCAAGGCTGCTCGACCAACTGTTCGGCCGCTGCGCCGGTTGGCGCTGCTCCAAGAGCGGTGCCCGCCAGGCCGGCGATGGCGGCGCTCCGGCTCAGCAAGGCGCGCCGGTGCAACAGGCCATTGCCCGCGACTGCCTCATTCTGTTTGCCGGGAAGGTTGCTACGCTGCTTCATCGCGCTGCCCCTTTATGCGGACATCGGGAGCTGGCGCAGAATTGCCGGCCGGCCCAATGGCCTTGCCGGATGATTGAGGCAGACCGGAACCCGCCTTGCAAGGCGGTCACGGCTGACAAGCAGTCGGAATGACAAGGCGCGGCCGATATATACCGGCGCAGCAATCGAAAAAGGCGGCGGCCTTACCGCTTAGTCGTCCCGATAGACCTTTTCGCGCCGCCCCGCCGCGCGTCGCGCGGCAATTAAAAAGGGAGCGGCGCCTGTCCGTTCAGTCGTCTCTATAAACCTTTTCGCGCCGCTCATGCCGTTCCTGCGCTTCGATGGACAGGGTGGCGATGGGGCGGGCGTCCAGCCGCTTCAGCGAGATGGGCTCGCCGGTCTCTTCGCAGAAGCCATATGAGCCGTCCTCGATCCGGCGCAGCGCCGCGTCGATCTTGGCGATCAGCTTGCGCTGGCGGTCCCGGGTCCTGAGCTCCAGCTGGCGCTCGGCCTCGGTCGAGGCGCGATCGGCGAGATCGGCGTGGGGCACGGTCTCGGCCTGCAGATTCTGGATGGTCTCACGGCTTTCCTTGAGGATTTCGTCTTTCCAGAGATTGAGCTTACGGCGGAAATATTCGCGCTGACGCTCATTCATGAAGGGCTCGTTTTCCGACGGGCGATAGTCGGCAGAGACCTGGTTTGCCATGCACACTCCCTTCGACGCGCTACTCATGACCGGGACAGAGACTCACTCGAAAATTGCCCCGACGGCCGGGGTTATAACGACGGCACCCACCCCCGGCAAACGGAATTGCGCCAACCGGCCAATGCCGCACAGAAAATAAGCAGCCGCCCGAAAAGACGGGCGAAACCAGAGGCTTCACATCGGGGGGTTCCGGGCGCAATGGACATGCGGCCTTCATGGGGACGTCACAAAAAGTTTTTGCGCTGCGGCGAAACTGCCGGGGAGCATCCGTCTTTCCCCACTATCGCACCGCAAAAGGAGTTCCCATGCCGCAGAACACCGAAGTGAACCCCGCCGTGTCCCAGCTTGGTGATTGCCTCGCCCAGGCCGCAGAAAGCCACCGCCAGCTGTTCCAGGAGATGGGCAGTTTCGTCCGCGACGAAGGCCTGCGCTTTGCCAATCTCCGCCTGGAACGCAACGGCGAGGCGATGGAGAAAATGCAGAACTGCCACGGCCTGCCCGGCCTGATTGGGGTGCAACAGGAATGGCTGCGCAGCTTTGTGGAAGATTATCTGGCCCAGCAGATGCGCCTAGCGGGGGCCTTGCGCGGCCTTGCCCATAATGTGGTGGCCAGCGCCGCCGAGACGGCGTCGGAGAATATCGACCGCATGCAGCAGGATGGTCACGAGATCGCGCAAGCGGCCGGCCAGCAGGTGAATCAGATGGCGGAAACGACCAACACTTACCTGCAGCAAACCCAGCATTAGGCAGGCGGCTCTGTAAGCTGCATGCGTCCTGCTCCGTGAAACAGGCCCGCTGCGAGGCGGGCCTTTTTATTGCAATTATTCGAAGCGAAAGCCCGTCTCGACGATGCCGGACGCCGTGAAGCCAGACCAAATCCTGCATGGGTCGATAGCATATTTGTGATGGATCGCCTTCAGGCCCCTCCCCTAGGCTTGGCGCAACAAGAACAACGGACAAGGGGATGGATATGGATCGCAGACGGTTTTTCACGACTTCAGGTGCGGGGGCGGCAGCTATACTGGCGACACAAGGCGTGGCGGCGCCGGCGGCGCGCGGGAAAGCCGTGCCAACGGGGAAACTTCCGCCGCTGAAGGCCAGGCTGGGCCATGAATTGGGCCGGGTCAGCGACAAGAGCCTCAATTATCTTGCGCGTTTTGGTGTGGAATGGGTCGGGGCGGCAGCCACCATCGGCGATCCATCCCGTATCTATGCGACCGCCGATGAGCTCAAGACGCTGCGGGACGCTGTCGAGAAGCATGGCATGCATCTGGAGCTCACCAGCAGTGTGCTGCTGAATTCCTCCAATATCGACCGCGAGGCCCATCCCGCCATCATGCTGGCGCAAAGCCCCGAGCGGGATCGCGATATCGAGGCGTTCCAGAACCTGATCCGCAACTGCGCCACCGCCGGCATCCCCACCTTGAAATACAATATGAGCATCCTGGGCGTGGTGCGCAGCGGCACGGTACGCGGCCGGGGCGATACCTTGTACAACAAGTGGAATTACCAGGACGCGCTGAAGGAGGAGCTGCCGCTTACCCGCGCGGGCATGGTCAATGCCGATGCCTTCTGGGAAAGGATCGATTATTTCCTGTCGCATGTGGTGCCGGTCGCCAATGAGTACAAGGTCCGCATCGCCTGCCATCC
>CAYQZM010000148.1:0-5503 GCA_964421935.1 uncultured Rhizobium sp.
AAGGCGGGCAGCCCCATGGGGGTCCAGGCGATCAGCCCGCGAACAACATCAATCATCCTATATTCCTACCCTTTGGCAGATTTCCTCGGCCAATACCCTTGCCCGGGCATCCGTGCCCAGTACGCATTCCAGATCCCCAGCCAGGCCGTTGGCGCCGTAATCGCTGTCCAGCGCCTGGGCGACCACCCTGGGGATGTCCAGGAACCCGATACGGCGTTCCAGGAATGCCTGCACGGCAATTTCATTGGCAGCGTTAAGGACCGTGGGGGCCAGCCCTCCCGACCGCATCGAGCCGATGGCCAGATTCAGGGCCGGGAAGCGGTCATGGGCGGGGGCCTGGAAGACCAGGCTGCCCAGCGCGGCAAGGTCCAGGCGGCGCGAGGGCGAGGGGATGCGCCGCGGCCAGCCCAAGGCATGGGCGATGGGAGTGCGCATGTCCGGCGCCGACAGATGGGCCATCGTCGTGCCGTCCTCATACGAAACCAGACAATGGACGATGGACTGGGGATGGACCACCACGCCCAGCCTTTCGGGCGGCAGGGCGAAGAGATAGTGCGCCTCGATCAGCTCCAGCCCCTTGTTCATCAGGGTGGCGCTGTCCAGCGAGATCTTGCGGCCCATGGCCCAGTTGGGATGGGCCACCGCCTCTTCCACCGTGGCGGCGCGCATGCGCTCCAAGGTCCATTCCCGGAAGGGGCCGCCGCTGGCGGTGATGGTGACCATCTCCGCTTCCGAGGCATCGCCCGAACCCAGCACCTGGAAGATGGCGTTGTGCTCGCTGTCGACCGGCAGGACCTGGGCGCCGGATTTCTCCATGGCGTCACGGAAGACCTCGCCTGCCGCCACCACGCATTCCTTGTTGGCCAGCGCCACCACCACGCCGCGGCGGATCGCGGCTAGCGCCGGCTCGATGGCGGCCGCTCCCATGATCGCCACCATCACGAAATCAGAAGGCCTGGCCGCGGCATCGATCACCGCCTGGCGCCCGGCCGCCACCTCGATGCCGGAGCCTTCAAGCCCGGCCTGTAATTCGCCGAACAGCTGCTCATTGCCGATCACCGCCAGCTTCGGCTTCATCGCCAGGGCCTGTTCGATCAGCACCTTCACATTATCGCCGGCGGTCAGCGCGGTGACCGGCATCGCGTCCGGTCCATGCACTTTGCGGACATGGGCGATCACATCCAGAGTATTGACGCCGATGGAGCCGGTCGAACCCAGCACCGTCACCGCACGGCCCAGAACATCGTCCATGGGCGGCAGTTCGTCGAAGAGGCGCGTGGCCGCAATCGGTTTCACGTATGGCTCCCGAAGAGCGGATTGAAGTGCAGGCCAAAGACCAGAAGCGCCATCACCACGCTTGCCGCAAAGAGCGAGTCCACGCGGTCCAGCATGCCGCCATGACCCGGAATCAGGCCGCCCGAATCCTTGTAGCCGAAATGCCGCTTGATCGCCGATTCCAGCAGATCGCCCAGATGCGCCACGATGCTGAGCAAGGCCGCAAAGGCCAGGGCCGAGACCATGTCGACGGCAAAGACCGCGGTGAATACGGCAAAAACAACCACGGCCGTGATGGTGCCGCCAATGGTGCCGGCCCAGGTCTTGCCGGGCGACAATCGGGGCGCGAGCTTTTTGCCGCCGATCAATTTGCCGAAGACGAGCGCGCCGGTATCGGTGGCCCAGACGATGGCGAAAAGCCCCAGGACGAACCACACACCCTGGGATTTGGCGGGCAGGATGCGCAAGGCCACAAGCGCGAGCGCCGGCAGGCCGATATAGAGCACGCCCACGGCATGCCAGATCGGATTGTCGTCGCGCTGGCGGGCGAAGACATAGGCCACCGCCGCGCCCACGATCAAAAGCACGACTGCGACAGGCGCCGTACCAAGGGCCAAGGCGGCGACAGCCAGCGCCACGGCCACGCCGGTGATGCAGGTCTGCAGATGGATCGGTTGATGATCGGCGGCCTCGCGCTGCGCCGGCGAGCGCACCATGCGATGCCATTCCCGCGCCGCGAACAGCATGACCAGGACCGTCACGCATTCGAAAGGCACCGGCCAGGGCAGAACCGCCAGCGCAATCGCCACGAAGCCCAGAAAGAGGCCCGACAAAAGCCGGATGACGCCTTCACCGCCGCTTCGCATCATCTGACCAGGATGGGACTGGGTCATGCTCACGCCACAGCCCCGGACCCGAGCTTGTCGAGTGCCCCGAAGCGCCGCTCGCGGCCGGCGAACTTGGCCAGCGCCGCGTCCAGCGCGGCGCGGTCGAAATCCGGCCACAAGGTGTCCAGGAACAGAAGCTCGGCATAGGCCGACTGCCAGAGCAGGAAGTTCGATAGGCGATGTTCTCCGCTGGTGCGGATCACCAGATCCGGCTCCGGCAGTCCGCTGGTGAAAAGGCGCGAGGCAAACAGCTCCGGCGTGATGGTCTCCGGATCCAGGCGCCCTTCCCGGGCGGCGCGTGCCAGCTCTTGGGCGGCGGCAACGATCTCCTCCTGCCCGCCATAGTCGAAGGCAAAGGTCAGGTTCATGCCGGTGTTCCTGGCGGTGCGGCTTTCCGAATCCAGGATCATCTGCTGGATGTCGGAGGCGACACGGCTCCGGTGGCCGATGATGCGCATCTTCACATTGCGCTCGACCAGCTCGTCCATGTCGCTGCGGAAATAGGTGCGGAACAGGCCCATCAGCGCGCCCACTTCCGTCTTGGGCCGCTTCCAGTTCTCGGATGAAAAGGCGTAGAGAGTGAGGTTTTCCAGGCCCATGTCGCAACAGGCGCGCACGGTCTCGCGCACCGCCTTCATGCCGGCATAATGGCCCGCCTCGCGCGGCAGATAGCGCTTCTTGGCCCAGCGGCCATTGCCGTCCATGATGATGGCGACATGGCGAGGTAGGGTAGTGGACGCCTTGCTCATCACACCTGCATGATTTCCTGCTCCTTGGCGTGGAGCGCGGCGTCAATGTCCTTGACGTGGGCGTCGGTCATCTTCTGAAGGACGTCGCCACGGGCGTGATGATCGTCCTGGCTGATCTTGTGATCCTTCTCGAGCTTCTTGAGCAGTTCCATGCCGTCGCGGCGCACATTGCGCACCGCCACGCGGGCGGCCTCGGCATATTTGGCGGCCAGCTTGGAGAGCTCCTTGCGCCGTTCCTGGTTCAGTTCGGGCAGCGGCACGCGCAAGAGCTGGCCGTCCATCTGGGGATTGAGACCCAGCCCCGCATCACGGATCGCCTTGTCCACCGCCTTGGCCAGGCCCTTGTCCCAAACCTGCACCGTGATCATGCGGGCCTCGGGCGTGGAAATGGTGCCGACCTGATTGATGGGAACGACATTGCCATAGGCTTCGACCTTGACCGGATCGAGCAGCGCGGCGCTGGCGCGGCCGGTGCGAAGGCCGGCCAGTTCGCTCTTGAAGGTGGCCACCGCCCCGTTCATGCGGCGATCGAGTTCGTCCTTGTTGTAGGTGTCAGCCATGTCGGTGCTCCATCCCCCCGGGAATCATTCTTAAGCAATATTCGCGCGAGTGTCCCGCGTCCGAAATTCGCTCGCTCTCCATATGGGACTCTGGGCGGATTTCGGAAACGAAGGGCACTCGTAACTCACTGATTCCCAGTGCCGCTTGGTTTCGAACTTCACACCGCGCCTGAGATCGGAAATGGGGCGAATTTCGGAACCGTGACACTGGAAGAGATTACCTTAAACCCCCGGCAACGCTCTATTTTTCTTCAATGATGGTTGCGCGGCCCTCGCCTCGCAACACCTTGGCCAGCCCCCCCGGTTCCGCCAGCGAAAACACCAGAATGGGGATGCCGTTTTCGCGTGACAGCGAAATGGCCGCTGCATCCATTACCTGAAGATTCTGGGCTAAGACCTGATGATAACTCAGAGAATCGTAACGCTTGGCGCCCGGAACCTTCTTGGGATCGGCGTCATAGACCCCGTCCACCTGGGTCGCCTTCAGCATGGCGTCACAGGACATTTCCGCCGCCCTGAGGGCCGCCGCCGTGTCGGTGGTGAAGAAGGGATTGCCGGTGCCCGCCCCGAAGATCACCACCCGGCCCTTTTCCATGTGCCGGATGGCCCGGCGGCGGATGTAGGGCTCGCAAACATTGTTCATGGCGATGGCCGACTGGACCCGCGAGGCCAGGCCCACCCGCTCCAGGCCCGCCTGAAGCGCCAGGGCATTCATCACCGTCGCCAGCATGCCCATATAGTCCGCCGTGGAACGGTCGATGCCCTTGGCCGAGCCGGCCAGGCCGCGGAAGATATTGCCGCCACCGACCACCATGCACATCTGGGTGCCGGCGGCCTGCGCTTCGGCCACATCCCGGGCGATGCGGTCCACCACATCGATGTTGATGCCGAAACTGCCATCGCCCATCAACGCCTCGCCGGAAACCTTGAGCAGAACCCGGCGGTATTTCGGCGTGGCGGTCATGGACGCTCCCTGGACTCATGCTTCGACAGGCGCAGCATGAGGATATTGGAATACATCCTCACCCTTATACCTTTTCTCGGGCCTGTCGAAGGGTGAGAGCGCGGTCTAGCGGGCGCCTTCCGGCTCCGACTTCTTCTGACCGGACATCTGCGCCACTTCGTCGGCGAAGTCGGCGTCGGCCTTCTCGATGCCCTCGCCCACCTGGAAGCGGACAAAGCCTTCCACCGTGATGGAGGCGCCGATTTCCTTGGCGGCCTTTTCAATCACCTTGCCGACCTGGGTCTCGCCGTCGATCACGAAGGTCTGCTGCAAGAGCACCGTCTCTTCATAGAATTTGCGCATGCGCCCTTCCATCATCTTCTCGATGACGTTTTCGGGGCGACCCGACTGGCGCGCGATCTCGGCCTGGACGTTGCGCTCACGCTCCACCACCTCCGGGGCCAGATGCTCCGGTGCGATGGCCAGCGGGGATGCCGCGGCCACGTGCATGGCGATCTGCTTGGCCAGCGCCGACAGTTTCTCCGTGTCGCCGGAGGACTTCAGGCCCACCAGCACGCCGATCTTGCCCAGTTCGGGCGAGGTGGCGTTGTGCACGTAGGACGCGACCACGCCCGGATCGACCGAGAGGGCGGCGGCGCGGCGCACGCTCATATTCTCGCCGATCTTGGCGACCAGCTCGGTCAGGGTGTGCTGGTCTGTGGCCGAGCCCATGGGGGAAGACAGCAGCTTCTCCAGGTCCCCGCCTTCCTTCAGCGCCAGCCTGGTGGCGTCCTTCACGAAGGCCTTGAACTCGTCATTGCGGGCAACGAAGTCGGTTTCGGCATTGACTTCCAGCAGCACGCCGGACTTGCCGTCCACGGCGATGCCGATCAGGCCTTCCGCTGCGGCGCGGCCGGCCTTCTTGGCGGCCTTGGAGATGCCTTTCTTGCGCAGCCAGTCGATGGCCGCTTCCATGTCGCCATCGGTTTCCTTGAGGGCATTCTTGCAGTCCATCATGCCCGCGCCGGTCTTGTCGCGCAGGTCCTTCACCATGGAAGGGGTGATGTTGACCATGTGTGTCTCCGTAAA
>CAYQZM010000149.1:0-3996 GCA_964421935.1 uncultured Rhizobium sp.
GGATGCCGGCTCGTCCCGCAATGGCTGGTATGGCGGCGCCTTCACCTTCTATTCGGGCGATGTGACCCAGGAACTGCCGCGTTCCACCCGCACCAACACCCAGTGGTACATGCTCACCGGCTATAGCCAGTGGAGCGGCAAGCATGCCTTCCTCGATACCCAGGTCAGTGCTGCTTATGGCGATTTCGATCAGACGCGCACGCTCAGTGTCGGCAGTGTCTTCCGGACCGCGACCAGCCGGCGTCCTGGCGCCATGCTGGCCTTGGGCGCCAATACCGGCGTGATGCTGCATTATGGCGGTATTGAGGTTGACCCCCATGTCAGCCTCGATGGCCTGACCATGCGTGAGGAAGGCTATTCCGAAGCCGATGGCGGATCGGGCATGAACCTGGATGTGGCGCCCTATTTTGCCAACTCCCTGCGCACCGCGATCGGCGCCGACGTCAAGGGCAAGGTCAGCCTGTGGGGCTTCGATCTCACGCCCGAGGCGCGGCTGGGCTATCGCTATGACGTGCTGCAGCAGGCCATCAATGTGAAAGCCGCCTTCGAATCCACCGGCGGCCGCGGCACCGCCGGCAATACCATGACCTTTATCGGGCCCGATCCCGATAGCGGCAACGCCATTGCCGGCTTGAGCCTGGGCGCCTCCACCGACACCTGGCAGCTTGGCGTGAATTACGACTGGATCCGCGGCAACAACGGTTCGACCACGCAGGTCGGTATCCTGACGGTGTTGGGCCGCATCTAAAAAAACCATCCGAAAGAGAAAACCCCGGTGGCGACACCGGGGTTTTCTTTTGCTTGCGGTTTTATTTACCAGCTGCCCGAGTTGGGCATGGAAACCCAGGGCTCCCTGGGCTCCAGATGCCCCTCCTGCAACAATTCGATGGAGACTCCGTCCGGGGAACGGATGAAAGCCATATGGCCGTCGCGCGGCGGCCGGTTGATGGTAACGCCAGCCTTCATCAATCTCTCGCAAAGCCCGTAGATATCGCTGACCCGATAGGCGAGATGTCCGAAATTGCGCCCGCCCGCATAGCCTTTTTCATCCCAATTATAGGTGAGTTCGATGACCGGGCTTTCCGCGGCCAATTCGGTATTGGCTTGGGCCTGGATGCGCTCGGCATCGTCGGGCGTGGCCAGAAAAACCAGGGTGAAGCGGCCTTTTTCGTTCTCGATGCGCCGCACTTCCTGAAGCCCGAGCTTGTTGCAGTAAAAATCCAGCGAGGCGTCGAGGTCGGAAACCCGCACCATGGTGTGGAGGTATCGCATTAATATGATCCTTGAATATTCTTGGCCGTTGGCGATCCATCTTGCGCATTTTGAGAGGACAAAAAAGCGAAGATGTCGCAATGGAACTTGTGCATGAAGCCGGCCCTGGCCGGTGCCCTGCCGGTTCAAGGATGCAGTGCGTATAAGCTACAAGGGGGGAAAGAATTTCTGACGGAGCCCCCAAGGCTTAGGTGGCTATTGCGCGATGCTGCATCTGCGAAGCGATGGCGCACTGTCTTTTTTGCGGTCAGGCCGAAAGGATGAGCGCTTTGCGGCCGGCGCCGTTGTGGCATCGCCATAAGTCTTTCCAACCATTCATGCCTCTTGCAAAGAGGGTAAGCGATTGCTTTAAAAGCGGCCGGCTAAGGCGTCAGTATACGACGTCGCGTTGGGTAGACTTCGGTCTCAAAAAAACTGTTGTGACCAGGCGCACTCCGTGCCGGGTTTTCTGTCTTGAGTGAGAGCGCATGGAACGTCCAAATCATCTGAAGGTTCAGGAAAAGAGCGCCGCCAGCAAAGCGACCAGTATCGCGATCGTGATCGCGATTCATATCGCGGGCATCGCGGGCCTCGTCGCGGCGCTGGCCCAAGGAGCCCTGATCAAGCAACTGCAAGAGATCAAGGCTTCGGTTGATACGCAGAAGACGCCGCCGAAGGCGCCGCCGCCGCCGCCGCCGGATCTGGTGAAGCCGCCGCCGCCGGTGGCCATCGTGCCGGAATTCCAGGTCGCCACCGCGCCGCCGCCTCCGGTGACCACAGTCCCGAAGGCGCCGCCGGCGCCGCCGCCGCCGCCCAAGGCAGCGCCCGTGGCGCCCAGCGATCCGCTGCGCCCCATCGCGCGTACGCATACGCTGCCGCCCTATCCTCCCATCTCAGTGCGTCTGAATGAACAGGGCACAACTCTGATGGAAGTGCACATCACGACCGAGGGCAACGTGGACAATTGCAAGATTGTGCAGACCTCGAGCTCGGATCGCCTGGACCAGGCCGCCTGCGACTATGTGAAGAGCAAGTGGCGCTGGCAGCCGCCGACGCAAGCGGGCACGCCTCACGACGTTTCGACCCGGGTCTCCGTCAAGTGGGACCTCAAGGACGCGAAATAATTCCAAACCCATCAACGCAATTCATCGGTTACCACGGAGTAGAAAAATGAGCTTCAAGAAACTGACGATCGCAGCCGCTATCGTCGCCATGACCAGCCTGGGCGCCGTTGCTCCGGTCTTTGCCCAGGCGCCGGCCGCCCCGGCCGATCAGGCTGCCGCTCCGGCTGCTCCTGCCGACCAGGCCGCCGCTCCGGCTGCTGCCCCGGCCGACCAGGCCGCCGCTCCGGCTGCTGCCCCGGCTGGCGATGCCAAGCCGGCTTCCGCTGCCGCCAACCCCGCCGACCAGTCCACCCCCTACGGCCTGCAGCACATGTGGGAAAATGGTGGCTGGATCTCCCGTACCATCCTGGCCGTGCTCGTGATCATGTCTGCCGGCACCTGGTACATCTTCTTCACCAAGTGGATCGAGCAGCAGCGCATTCTCGGCCAGGCCAGCCAGGTCGAAAAGAAGTTCTGGACCTCCGCCACCCTGAATGAGGGCGTGGACAAGCTGCCCAAGAACTCGGTGTTCCGCGGCATTGCCGAAGCCGGCCTTCGGGCCTCCACCGGCGGCACCTCGCTGGTGGGATTGAATGACTGGATCGGCATGACCCTGACCCGTCAGCTGGAAGACGCCAATGCTCGCCTGCAGGGCGGCGTCGCCTTCCTGGGTTCGGTCGGCTCGGTCTCTCCCTTCGTCGGTCTGCTCGGCACTGTTATCGGCATTCTGAACGCGCTGATCGGCATCGGTGTCGCCGGCCAGATGTCCATCGACAAGGTCGCCGGCCCGGTGGGTGAAGCGCTGCAGATGACCGCCATCGGCCTGTTCGTGGCCGTTCCCGCGGTGCTGCTCTACAACTACCTGGTCCGCCGCAACAAGGTGATCACCGAGAAGCTGCGCGCTTTCGCCGGTGACCTGCAGGCCTATCTCATCAGCAAGAGCAAGTAAGCGGACGAGATAGTCCTTTCACGGAGTTAGCCCTATGTCAGTTGACGTCCAACACGCCGTCGAGGATGACGAACAGGATCTGAACGTCACCATCAACACCACACCGCTGGTGGACGTGATGTTGGTGATGCTGATCATCTTCCTGGTCACCATCCCGGTGGTGCTCAAGACGGTGCCCGTCACGTTGCCGACCTATCGCAATATCGTCACGCAGACGAAGCCCGAAAATATTGTGATCGCGGTGACCTCCGACGAGCAGATGTACTACAACAATGTCCCGGTCGATCCGGCGACCATGGTCCGCAACTTCGTCGATGCTCTGCGTCGTGCGAATGCAGCCGGCAAGACGCTTCCTGAAGTGCATATTCGCGGTGACAAGAATGTGCGCTTTGAGGCGATCGGCCGCGTGATCCTGGCCTGCCAGAAGGCGGGTATCCAGAAAGTGGGTTTCATCACCGAGCCCCACTCTCTCGACGCAAGCAGCTTTTGAGGTAATCCGCTATGGCAATGAGTACCGGTACTGCTGAAGGCGAAGTGATGGTGGAAATGAACACCACGCCGTTGATCGACGTGATGCTCGTTCTCCTCGTCCTTCGGATCGTCACCCTGCCGATCCAGACCCACGCGGTGAAGCTGGACATGCCGGCCCCCAACACCACCCCGCCGACGGTCATTCCGGAGACGGTGGAACTG
>CAYQZM010000150.1:0-22452 GCA_964421935.1 uncultured Rhizobium sp.
CGCCCACCGCGCTGGGCACCGTGATGATGATGCTGGCGGCGCTGAAGAACGAGAGCGAGATGTTGGGCAGGCCGGTCGCGAACATGTGGTGCACCCACACGCCGAAACCCAGGATCATGGTGGCGACAGTCGCCGCCGCCACCGCGGTGTAGCCGACCAGGGGGCGGCGGCAGAAGACAGGAAGCCCGTCCGACACCATACCCATCGCCGGCAGCACGATGGCATAGACCCAGGGATGGCCGAACATCCAGAACAGATGCTGCCACAACAGCGCCGATCCGCCCACAGTGGTGTCGAAGAAATGGGTGCCGAGATTTCTGTCCATCCAGAGCAGGAAGAAGGCCAGGCTCACCGAAGGGATGGCGAAGATGTTGGCGGCACTCGCCGTCAAGGTGCCCCAGACCAGGATCGGCACCCGGTTGACCGACATGCCAGGGCAGCGCAGGCGCAGGAAAGTGACAATGAAATTGATGGCGCCGACGGTGGTGGAAATGCCCAGCAGGATCATGCCGAGCGAATAAACGTCTATGTTGGGCCCATTGTTATAGGCGCGCGCCGCCAAAGGCACATAATTGAACCAGCCGACATTGGGCCCAAAGCCGATCAGGAACGAGGAATAGAGAAAGATACCGGCGCAAAGATAGATCCAGTAGGACAAGGCGTTCAGCCGCGGCAACGCCATGTCGCGTGAGCCCAGCAGCAGCGGCCACAGATAGTTGCTGAAGCCGGAAAGAATCGGGCTGGCATACAGGAAGATCATCGTCATGCCATGCATGGTGAAGAGCTGGTCATACTGCTCGGGCGAGAGCAGCTTGACGTTCGACCAGGCAAGCTGGACGCGGAATACCAGCGCCTCGATCCCGCCGATCACCAGAAAGGCGAAGGCGGTGACGATATAGCGAAGCCCGATTTCTTTATGATCGACCGTCCCCAGCCAGCCTACAAAACCTGGTTCGGTCTCCCACAGGGCTTTCAGTTTCTCGGCCAGCGCGGTGTTGGGCCGGCCAACGGTGGGACTGCGCTCATAATCGCTGATGCTGGCCATGGGTCAGTCCAGGGTTTTGAGATAGGCGTGGATGTCGGCCAGTTCCGTCTCCGACAATGATGGCGCCGGCATCAGGCTTCCCGGCTTCAGGCTCTGCGGATCGGCGATCCAGTGCGCCAGCACCGGACCGTTGTTGGGCAGTTGGCCGGCGGCGATGGTGGACCGCTGCATCAGATGAGACAGATCGGGTCCCAAGGCGCCAGCGGCTTCGGTGCCGCGCACGGTGTGGCAGTTGCCGCAATGCATCTGGAAATCGGCCTGGCCCAGTTGGGCATGCCCGGTCGGCACGGCCGTCGAAGTCAGCTGATGATCCCACCATTTGCGGAAATCGCCCGCCGGCTGCGCCACGACCAGAAAGCCCATATGGCTATGCTGCAGGCCGCAATATTCCGTGCACTGGCCGCGATAAGTTCCAGGCGCCGAAGCCTCGATCCAAGTTTCGTTGGTCTGGCCTGGAATGGCATCCATCTTGCCGGCCAGTTGCGGCACCCAGAAGGAATGAATGACATCACCTCCCACCAGCTTCAGCCGGACAGGCGCGCCCACGGGGATGTGGATCTCGTTGGCAGTGACGAACTCATATGCGTTGTCGTCGGACAGATAGCGAACCTGCCACCACCATTGCCGTCCTGTAATCTCGATGGTGGCAGCCGGCTTCTGGGGCGGTGCCTGAATGTCCGCAAGTACCTTTACCGTCCAGCCGATGGAGAACAGCAGAACCAGGGTCGAGATCCCCACGCCGACCCACAACCAGTTCAAACCGCCCGCATGACCTTTGAGCGCCGTTTTCGCACCCGGTGTCCAGGTCTCGCCCGGCCGCCGCCAGATCGCGCCCGCCAAAAGCAGCCCAATGATCACGACCACGGCGATGGAGATGATGAGGAGGCCCCAGGTCAGGGTCACGACCGGTGCAGCCTTTTCACCTGCGCCGGTGAGATACTGCAGCGGGGCGGCATGCGCACGCGTCGAGAGGAACACGACAAAAAGAATGGCGGCTTGAGTTGCTCGCACGTGTTCGCCCTGCTCTCCCCAAGAACTTTTGGGGCAACGCGGGCTTGCGCGTTTCGATCCCGGACAGCAGACCTGCGCATCACGCCGGGCTCGCAACAAAGGTTATTGCTGAAACAGAGTGGCTTGCGCGCGCGATGCGTTATCGCCTTCGTCTTTCCAACCGCCACCCAATGCCTTGTATACCGATACCAGATTGGCGCTGAGCGCGGCCTGACTCTGAGCGAGCTTGTCCTCGACATCGAGCTGAGTGGATTGGGTTTGCAGCACGCTGGTGTAGTTCGTCAGGCCCACGCGATACTGCTGCAGGGCCAGGTGGGTGGACTGTGCCGCACGCCGCTGTGCGTCTTGAAGTACGACAAAGCGCTGCTGCTCGCTCTGATAGCGCATCAACGCGTCTTCGGCGTTCTGCACCGCGGCCAGCACTGCTTTTTGATAAGCATAATAGGCTTGGCGCTCTTCCTCTTCCTTGGCGCGGATATTGGCGGGTATCTGGCCACCATGAAAAGCCGGCCAGGTCATAAAGCCCAGACCGATCTCGTTCAGATTGTCGCCGGAGAAAAGATTGCCGACCTGATTGCTTGAGAAATTCAGCGCCCCCAGCAAGTTGAACTTGGGATAAAGATCGGCCACCGCCACGCCGATACTGGCGCTGGCCTGGGCCAGCTTGCGTTCCGCCATGCGGATATCGGGCCGCGCGCGCAACAGATCCGATGGCAAGCCCACCGGCAGTTTTGGGGGAATGGGCGGCAGTGGCGCCGTCGCTTCCAACTCGCCATCCAACGCGCCGGGCTGCTGACCCAGCAGCACCGCGATGGCGTGGCGCATCGCCAGAATCCCGGCTCGCAACGATGGCCCTTCTGCCTGGGTGGCCGCCAGCAATTGGCGCTGCTGGTTGACATCCAGCTCGGTGACGAAGCCGGCACGGGCCCGCGCTGTCACCAGATCGAGAATCTGCTGCTGGCTCTTCTGCCGGTTGTCGAGAATGGCGAGCCGCGCCTGGTCCTGGCGCAGGGTCACATAATCGGCGGCGATCTCCGCAGTCAGGGTCACTTCCCCATCGCGCATCTGCCAGCGTGCTGCTTCCGTGCCGGCCGCGGCCGCTTCCACCGAGCGCCGCACCTGGCCGAAAATATCCAGCTCCCAGGTGGCGTCGAAACCGGCGGCATAGAGGCTGAGATCTGTGCTGCCGCTTCCGCCGCTACCACCGGAACCGTTGCTCCCGCCGCCGCCCAGCTTCTGCATGATGCTGGAGCCGGAATGGATGTGTGCGGCATCCGCCAGAGCATTGACCTGCGGCCGGCCCGCGGCACCGGCAACGATCTCCTGCTGCCGCGCCTCGCGCACCCGGCTGGCGGCGGTCAGGAGGTCCGGATTTTGCGTCAGGGCTCGGTTGATCAGGCTTTCCAATTCGCCATCGTGGAACGCCTTCCACCAATTGGACAGGTCGGCGCTTTCCGCTATCGGCTGGCTGAGCGGCGCCGTGGTTTGTGCCGGTGCCTGGTACTGCGCCGGCATCGGCGTCTGCGGCGGCTTATAGTCCGGCCCCACCGTGCAGCCGGCCAGCAAAAGCGTGAGCGACAGCGCGCGCTTCATGCCGGTGCTCCGCCATGACCGCCACCCTTGGCCGGCTTTTTCAGCAGCAGCACCAGCGGCAGGGTGGCGATAACCACCCACATCAGGAGGTGGAAGATGTCGATGTAGGACAGCATCTGCGCCTGCCGGCCCAACCCGCGGTAAAGCTGGGCGATGGCGGCGCCATGCGCTTCTCCCGGTCCAAGACCGTGCGCCATCAGCTGATGCGTAAGCCGGGCGATGCCGCTGGCGTAATTGGGATTGAGAGGATTGAGCGTCTCAACATAGCGCGCCTGATGCACCTGGCTCTGACGCGCCAAGAGGGTCTGCACCAGCGAGATACCGAAGGTTCCGCCCAGATTGCGCGAAACATTCATCAGGGCGCTGGCCTGATTGTTCTCAGCCGGGCGAATGCCGACATAGGCAATATTGGTGATGGTGACGAACAGGAAGGGCAGCGCCACGGACTGGATCATGCGCGCGACGGCCGCGTCATGGAACGCCATCTGGGTGTTGAGGCCCGCCATGTTCCACAGCGCCACGGCCTGCATCGCCATGGCAAAGCCGATCAGCAGGCGCGGATCGGCGCGGCCGGCCAGAAAGCCCGCCAGCGGCATCATCAACAGGGTGGCAAGCCCGCCTGCCGTCAAGGCCAGCCCAGCGTTGGTGGCGGTATAACCCAGCACCTGCTGCAGCAATTGGGGAATGAATTGGGTGGTGCCGAAGACGATCAGGCCCAAGAGCAGCATGAAGATATTGGCAATGATGAAATTGCCGTTGCGGAACAGCTTGAGATTGACGATCGGGTCACTTCGGGTGAGCTCCCAGGGAATGAACACCAGAAAGCTCAAGCCGCTGATGAGCGTGGTGACCAGAATGAGGCCGCTGGAGAACCAGTCTTCGCGCTGGCCCCGATCCAGCGTGATCTCGAGGCAGCCCAGGAACAAGGCCACCAGGAGAAAACCGACATAATCGACCCGGATGCCGCCGCGGCGTGTCTTCTCGGTCTGGCGCTTCAGAGCTTTCGGCTCGTCGACGAACAGCGTGACCAGCACCAGCGACAGAATGCCGATGGGCACATTGATCAGAAACACCCAGTGCCAGGAATAGGCATCGGTGATCCAGCCGCCCAGGGTGGGACCGAAGATCGGACCCACAATCACAACCACGCCATAGGCGGCAAAGGCGGCGCCGCGTTTCGCCGGCGGGAACGTGTCCACCATCATGGATTGCTCGACCGGTGCCAGACCACCCCCGCCGATGCCCTGGAGAATGCGGGCCACGATCAGCATCGGCAGGTTGAGGGAGAGCCCGCAGGCCAGTGACGACAAAGTGAACAGTGCTACCGAGAACATGTAATAGGGCTTTCGCCCGAACACGTCCGCCAGCCAGCCGGAGATCGGGATCACGATGGCGTTGGCAACCAAAAAGCTGGTGATCACCCAGGTCGCCTCGTCATAGCTGGCCGACAAGCCACCCGCGATATGAGCAAGCGCGACATTGGCGATGGAGGTATCCAGCACCACCATGAAAGTGGCGATGGAGATGATTGCGATGATGCTCCAGGGATTGCGGTTGCCGGCGACCGAGCGTTCCGGCGTCCAGACTGCCGCGGCCCCGCGCGCCATCAGCGCACCTTGACCTTGGGTTCCACGCTCATGCCGGGGCCGAGAACGCACCCCTGCGGCACCTGGTCGAGCAGGATCTTTACCGGCACGCGCTGCACCACCTTGACGAAATTGCCGGTGGCATTTTCGGGCGGCAGAATGCCGAAAGCCTGACCCGCACCGGGCTGGATGGAATCGATGTGGCCGTCCACATCCTTGTCGCAACTGTCCACCGTCACGCGCACCCGTTGGCCGCGCCGCATCAGGCGAAGCTGGGTTTCCTTGAAGTTGGCGGTGACCCACAGCCGATCTGGCACGATGGCCATCAGCTCTTGCCCCGGCGAGACATAATTGCCGGGCGCGACGCTGCGCTGGGCAATGTGGCCGGCCACGGGCGCCACGACATGGGCATAGGAAAGATTCAGCCTGGCGGTCGCGATCTGCGTGTCCAGCACCTTGATCTGCGCCCGCGCGGTGGCGATCTGGGCCACGGCAGCGTCGTGCTGGGCATTGGCATTGCGCGCGGCCGCGACCGCCTGATCCACCTGCTGCTGCGCCACCGCCTGTGGCGTTGTCGCCTGCAGGCTGCGATAGCGCGCAAGATCGCGGCTGGTATTGGCGACCTGTGCATTGGCTGCCTTGAGCTGCGCTTCGGCCTGCGCGATCTGCGTGGCGGCTTGCAGCTTCTGCGCCAGGGCCTGGTCCAGCGCCGCTTCCTGCGGTCGTGCATCAAGTTCCAGCAGCGGCTGGCCCGCTCTCACCCGCTGATTGTCATTCACATGGACCGCGAGCACCAGGCCGGCGATCTGGGGGGAAAGATGAACGATATGGGTGTCGATGAAGGCATCGTCGGTGCTTTCATATTGCCGGCCGATCAGCCACCAGATGACGCCACCGGCGATGAGAAGAAGCACCACCACGACGGCGCCGATCTTGACCCAGGGGCTGGCGAAGGCCGAGCGCTTACGGCCCCCGTCCCTGTCGTCTTCCGACGCGCCATTCGATCCCGCCTGCTCCATCCAGCGATCGAGATCGTCCTTGCCGGCATCGGGCCGGCCATCATCCCGCCCGTCATCCCTTGTTGGCGCCATATCGCTTCACGAATATCGGTCTGAACAATCGCGCCCAAGGCGACGCAACCCGCATAACGCGGGAGCAGGACCCGATGTTCCGTCAGACCGGAGAAACGCCGATTATAGGATTGTAAATGTCAGGGCAGCGCGAAGGCCGTGACGTCATCGGCGCCGGCGACCTCGCCCCAGAAACCACCGGTGGTTACCGCTGCCAGATATTGTTTGCCATGCCTGCCGCGATAGGTGAGCGGCGTGCCATAGAGTGAGGCCGGCAACCTGAAGGCCCAGAGTTCTTTGCCCGTCCTGATGTCGAAGGCGCGCAACCGTTTGTCGTCGGTGCCGCCGATGAAGATCAGTCCGCTGCCGGTAACGATGGGACCGCCGACATTGGGACGCCCTGTGTTGGGATCTGCGAGACCATCGGTCACGCCCAACACGCTGTGCCAGAGAATGGCGCCGGTGTTGACGCTCACCGCATACAGTTCGCCCCAGGGCGGGATCTGGCACGGCATGCGCGAGACCTTGTCCCAGAACCACTGGTAGCCGTCGCGCATGTCATAGGTGCCGTTGGCCTTGCGCACCATCACCTGCGGCGAGGCCATGTTGGAGATATTGAGAATATAAGTGCCGCTTTTCGGATCGAAGGCGGCATGGCTCCAGTCGATGCCGCCCCAGGAGCCCGGAAACCGCGCCACGCCGGAATCCACCCGCTGCGGCTGCAGGAATTTGCCGCTGCTGATGTTCATGGACTTGATGATCTTGTCGCAGCCTTCCTTCTGCTGCGGCGAAAGATTGGCCAACTCCGCCATATCGAAGCTGGTGCGGCCCAGAGGCGGGGTGATGGACATGGGCTGGGTGGGCGACGGCGCCTCGCCAACCATGTCGGTGTCGGTAGGCACCGGCACTTCCTTGATGTCATAGATCGGCTTGCCGGTGACCCGGTCAAGCAGGAAGAGCAAACTCGCCTTGCTCATCACCGCGATAGCGGGAATGGTGCGGCCGTCCTTTTTCACATCCACCAGGGTGGTGAGGGGCAGATCATAATCCCACAGGTCGTGATGCAGCGCCTGGAAGTGCCAAAGATATTTTCCCGTCGCCGCATCCACCGCCACCAGCGAATTGGAAAACAACGAGGGGCCTTTGCGGTCGTTGCCAGACTGATCGAACGTTGGCGCGCCGAAGGGCAGATAGGCGATACCGCGCTGGGCATCCAGGGTCAGGCCCGCCCAGACATTCACGCCCGAACGCTTGATCCAGCTGTCGCCTTCCCAACTATCATGGAATTTCTCGCCGGGCTGCGGTACGCCATTGAAGTGCCAGACTTCGCGTCCGGTCCGCGCATCAAAAGCGCGCACTTGACCGGAAGCGCCCTGCTGCGGCGTCTCCTGATTGCGCGACCCGGTGATGATCCGGTTCTTGTAGATGACGGGAGCGGAGGTCACGCCCAGTGCCGCGGAGGCAAAGCCCTGCATCACGGCATCGGAGTGCAGGCTCAAGACCCCGTCCTTGCCAAAGCTTTCCACAGGCGCGCCGGTTTTGGCGTCGAGCGCGATCAAAAGCCCCGCGCGGGTGCCGAACACAATCTCCGGCTTTCTTCCTGAATCGCCTGGCCAATAGGAAACGCCACGTGTGGCCGGCTGGTCGCTACCGGGCACCTGATAGGCCCAGAGTTGCTTGCCGCTTTCCGCATCCAGCGCCACCACCCGGCCATATGGCGTGGAGACATACATGATGCCATCCACCACGATGGGCGTGTTCTCTGACGCCGCAAAACCGTGCGAAACCCGGTCCGGCGGGCGCATATGATAGGTCCAGACCGGTTTCAGCCCCGCGACATTCGCTGGCGTGATGTCGGACAGCGGCGAATAGCGGCTGTCGCCATAATCATGGCCATAGGTGCGCCATTCCTGGGGCGCGGGCACGGCCAGCACCGCCGCCGGCAGCATCGCCGGCAGAGCCAAAGCCAGACCTTTGATCAGACTGCGCCGCAAATGCCCCACGCCACCTTTTCGCGCATCTTCGCTAAACTGTTGCCTGTACGCCAGAATTAGCTTTCCGCGGACTCACGCACGCGACAGCGGCGGGGACAATCTCTCACTGTATGAGAGATGACGATTCGTCACCTTTCCGGCACGCTCACAATGTGATCATCATCACGCGCCTGCGAAAAAGATCGCGCCCAAGCGCGGCGGCAAAACACGCGGGGCGAGGCGTCGCGCAAGTGACGTGAGGGGAATACCAGGATGCCGACACCGAAGAACCGTTCGGTCATCAAGGCTTTTGCCTTGCTGAAATCATTTCGCGATGCCGAGGAATGGGTGAGCAGTTCCGAGCTCAGCCGCCGCGCCGGATTGCCGGAAGCGTCGGGCTATCGCCTGATCCAGACCCTGGAAGAGATCGGTGCGGTGGCGCGCGGATACAAGGGACGCTACCGCACCGGCCCGCTGCTCCTGTCGCTTTCCCACAATGTCACCCTGGGCGAGTTGCTGCGCGAGGCCAGCCTGCCGCTGATGACGGACCTCGGCTTCCGGCTCAATCTCACCATGCATCTCGGCGTGCTGGAACACGGCATGGTGACGTATATCGGCAAGGTTTCGCCGCCGGGCGCTTTTCCCGTCCACACCCGCGTGGGCGCACAGCTTGAGGCCTATTGCTCGGGGCTGGGCAAAGTGCTGCTGGCAGCGCTGCCCGATGACGAAGTCGAAAGCGTCATCCTGGACGGCGAGCTCATCGCGCTGACACCCTATACCATCACCGCGCCCCCAGTCTTGCGCGCGGAATTGAAGAAGGTGCGCCAGCGTGGCTATGCCGTGGATGACCGCGAGCATCAGGCCAACATGCGCTGCATCGCCGTGCCGGTGCGCGACCGCGACGGCCGGGTGGTGGCGGCGCTGTCGGCCACGGACGCTGCCGAGCGCATGACCGCATCGCGGCAAGAGGAAATCCGCCTTCTGCTTGCCGAAGCCGCGCACCGCCTTGGGGCAAAGCTTTATCCCGCTTCCTTCAATCCGGCCGTGGCGGCGGAATAGAACCGGACCTAAGTTCCTTCAGTTAAAGGATTTTCACGCGACGCACACGGATGTTAAGCCTTCCGGTGCTCACCCTTTTGCCTGCGTCTCGAGAGGGCTAATATGCTCCTCAGGAAACGCCGGCCCTCCCGGACAAGCCGCTAACAAAGACGAAGAAAAACAGGACCAACACCACGCATAGCCGAATATCCATCAGACGTTGGTCTCGTATCGGGGCAGGTCATTTGGGGAATTGGTCAGCGTATGAGTAGTGCAGCCATCAGCGAGCCGCAGCGGCCCGCAGCCTTTGGCGCCGGTGGAATGAAGCCCACCGACATCAGCAATCCCGCTTACTTCCACAAGGTCGTCGATTGCCAGTGGGCCTGTCCAGCCCACACGCCGGTGCCGGAATATATCCGGCTGATCGCGGCGGGGCGTTATTCCGACGCCTATATGATCAACTGGCATTCCAACGTCTTTCCCGGTGTGCTCGGGCGCACCTGCGACCGGCCCTGCGAACCTGCCTGCCGGCGGGGCCGTGTGGAGGAAGTCACCAAGAAAGCCGAGCCGGTAGCCATTTGCCGGCTCAAGCGCGTCGCCGCCGACCACAAGGACGACGTGAAAGATCGCATGCCGGCGCCCGCCGTGCAAAAGAACGGCAAGCGCGTGGCGTTGATCGGCGCCGGTCCTGCTTCCCTGACGGTCGCGCGCGACCTGCTGCCGCTTGGCTATGAAGTGGTGCTGTATGACGGCGATGCGAGCGCCGGCGGCATGATGCGCACGCAGATCCCGAAATTTCGCCTGCCGGAGACGGTGCTGGATGAGGAAGTGAATTACATCCTGGACCTTCAGCCGGTGCTGCGGCTGGGCCAGAAGGTGGGCTCGCTGAAAGCTTTGCTGACGGAAGGTTATGACGCCATCTTCGTCGGTTGCGGCGCCCCGCGTGGCCGCGAGCTGGAAATGCCGGGCCGCAAGGAGGCCGCCGCCCACATTCATATCGGCATCGACTGGCTGTCTTCGGTTTCCTTCGGCCACACCACCAGCATCGGCAAACGGGTGATCGTGCTGGGCGGCGGCAATACCGCCATGGACTGCTGCCGCACCTCCCGCCGTCTGGGCGGGGAAAAAGTCGATGTGGTGGTGCGCTCCGGCTTTGCCGAGATGAAGGCCAGCCCCTGGGAAAAAGAGGATGCCCAGCATGAAGGCATCCCGATCCACAATTTTCTGGTGCCCAAGGAATTCCTGCATGACGGCGGCAAGCTGACCGGCGTGAAGTTCGAGAAAGTGAAGGCCGAGTTCGATGCCAAGGGCCGCCGCAGCCTGGTCCCCGCCGGCGAGCCGGACGTGATCATGGAATGCGACGATGTGCTGGTGGCGGTGGGCCAGGAGAATGCCTTCCCCTGGATCGAACGCGACATCGGCATCGAATTCGACAAATGGGACATGCCCAAGGTGGATCCGGCCACCATGCAGTCCACCCATCCCAAGATCTTCTTCGGCGGCGACGCCGCCTTCGGGCCCAAGAATATCATCTGGGCGGTGGCACACGGCCACGACGCCGCCATCTCCATGGACCTGCTATGCCAGGGCAAGGACGTGACCGACCGGCCGCCACCGATGGTCAACCTGTCCAGCCAGAAGATGGGCATCCATGAATGGAGCTATGACAACGATATTTCCAACGACCATCGCTACCGGGTGCCACATGCGCCGCTGGAAAAGACGTTGAAGGATGTGCGGATGGAGGTCGAGCTGGGCTTCGACGTCCAGCAGGCCTTCCTGGAAGCGGAACGCTGCCTGAACTGCGACGTGCAGACCGTGTTCGACACGCCCAAATGCATCGAATGCGATGCCTGTGTCGACATCTGCCCCATGGACTGCATCACCTTCACCGCCAATGGCGAGGAAAGCGATCTTCGCACCCGGCTCAGCGCGCCGGCGCTGCATGCCGACCAGGACCTCTATATTTCCACCGCGCTCAAGACCGGGCGGATCATGGCCAAGGACGAAGACCTTTGCCTCCATTGCGGGCTGTGTGCCGAGCGCTGCCCCACCGGCGCCTGGGACATGCAGAAGTTCCTGCTGAATGCGCCCAAGACGGAGTACGCATGCCGCAGGTGAACGCCGTCAACGACTTTGTCGTCAAGTTCGCCAACGTCAACGGCTCGGGCTCGGCGTCGGCCAACGAGATGTTCGCCCGTTCCATATTGCGGATGGGCGTGCCGGTCGCCTCCCGGAACATCTTCCCCTCCAATATCCAGGGCCTTCCCACCTGGTATGAGGTGCGAGTGTCCGGCAACGGTTGGCTGGGCCGCCGCGGCGGCGTCGACCTGATGGTGGCGATGAACCCGCAGACCTGGGACAAGGACATCGCCTCAATCGATCCGGGCGGCTATCTGTTTTACGATTCCTCGCGGCCGATCCCGCTGTCGAAATTCCGCGACGACATCAATGTCATCCGCATGCCGCTGACGGAAATCTGCAACGCAGCTTACAAGGATCCGCGCCAGCGGCAGCTGTTCAAGAACATCATCTATGTCGGCGCCCTGGCGCAGCTTCTGGGCATCGAGGCGGAGGTTCTGGAAAAGCTGATCGGCGAGCAATACAAGGGCAAGGATGCCCTGATCGCGCCCAACCACCAGGCCTTGCGCATGGGCTACGAACATGCCCGTGACCAGCTGGCGGGCCAGTGCGGCCTCAAGATCGAGCGGGCCGATGCGGTGGGCGACCGCATCTTCGTCAGCGGTAATGACGCGGCGGGGCTTGGCTGTGTCTATGGCGGTGCCACGGTGGCGGCCTGGTATCCGATCACGCCGTCTACCTCGGTGGCCGAAGCCTTCAGCAAACATTGCCGCAAATACCGGTCGGATGCGGAAAGCGGAAAGAACAAATACGCCATCGTCCAGTCGGAAGACGAGATCTCCGCCATCGGTACCGTGATCGGCGCATGCTGGAATGGGGCGCGCGCCTTCACCGCCACATCGGGGCCCGGCATCTCCCTGATGCAGGAATTTCTCGGCCTGGCCTATTTTGCGGAAATCCCGGCGGTGATCATCGATGTGCAGCGCGGCGGCCCCTCCACCGGCATGCCCACCCGGACCCAGCAGGCCGATCTTATGATCTGCGCCTATGCCTCCCACGGCGACACCAAGCATGTGCTGTTGCTGCCGCAAAACCCCAAGGAGATGTTCGAGTTCAGCGCCCTGTCTTTCGACCTGGCGGAGCGGCTGCAGACCCCTGTCTTCGTGCTGGAGGACCTGGACATCGGGATGAACGACTGGCTGTGCGATCCCTTCACCTGGGACGACAGCCGAATCTATGACCGCGGTAAGGTGATGACTGCGGACGAGCTGGAGGCGGGCAAGACCTTCGGCCGCTATCTGGACGTGGATGGCGACGCCATTCCCTACCGCACCTTGCCCGGCACCCATCCCACAAAGGGTGCCTTTTTCACGCGGGGCACCTCGCGCGACCGTTTCGCCAAATACAGCGAGGAAGGCTCGGTCTATCAGGACAATATGCAACGGCTGCTGCGTAAGTTCGAAACAGCCAAATCGCTGGTGCCCGCGCCCTTGATCGACAAGGCCAAGGAGAAGGCCCGATATGGCGCCATCTATTTCGGCTCTTCAGCACCCGCCATGCGCGAAGCGTTGGCGGCGCTCGCCAAGGACGGCATCCATCTCGACACCATGCGGCTGCGCGCCTTCCCCTTCCCGGACATGGTGACCGACTTCATCAACGCCTATGACCAGATATTCCTGGTGGAACAGAATCGCGATGCGCAGATGCGTTCTCTGCTGGTCAATGAATGCGGCATCGACCCGGCCCGTTTCATTTCCATCCTGCACTATGACGGCACGCCCATTACCGCGCGCTTCATCATCAAGGCCATTGCAGAGCGCATGGCGGTCAGCAAAAGGGAAGCCGCGGAATGACCTATATCGCCAAGCCCAAGCTGCGCCATCCCGGCCTTCCGGTGAACCGGTTGGGCTTCACCCATCGCGATTATGAAGGTTCGGTCTCCACCCTCTGCGCCGGCTGCGGCCACGACTCCATTTCCTTTGCCATCATCCAGGCCTGTTTCGAGCTGAACATCGAGCCGCACCGGGTCGCCAAGCTGTCGGGCATCGGCTGCTCGTCCAAGACGCCGGATTATCTTCTGGGACAGAGCCATGGCTTCAATTCCGTGCATGGCCGCATGCCATCGGTGCTGACCGGGGCCAACCTTGCCAACCGCGACCTTCTCTATCTGGGCATTTCCGGCGACGGCGATTCCGCGTCGATCGGTCTGGGCCAGTTCGTGCACTGCGTCCGCCGCGGCGTGAACATGGTCTATATCACCGAGAATAACGGCGTGTATGGCCTGACCAAGGGCCAGTTTTCCGCCACCGCCGACAAGGGCTCCAAGAGCAAGGCCGGCGGCTTCAACGCCGATTCCCCGCTCGACCTGGTCAGCATGGCGCTGATGGTGGGCGCGACGTTCGTGGGCCGCAGTTTCTCCGGCGACAAGGACCAGATGGTGCCCCTGATCATGGCGGCGATGAGCCATCCCGGCCCCGCCTTCATCGATATCGTCAGCCCCTGCGTGGCGTTCAACAACCATGCCGGCTCGACCAAGGCTTATGATTTCGTCCGCGCCCACAACGAGGCCGTGAACCGGCTGGACATCATGGAGCCGCGCGAGGCCATCAAGGTCGAATACGCGCCGGGCACCACCGAGGAAGTGGCGTTGCATGACGGCTCGACCCTGAAGCTGGCCAAGCTGGCGGCCGATTACGATCCCTTCGACCGCATCGGGGCGATGAACTATCTGCAGAGCCGCGCCGCGCAAGGCGAACTGGTCACCGGACTTATCTATATGGACTCCGGACCTAAGGACATGCATGCCAACCTGAACACGGTGGAGCGGCCGCTGAATGTCCTGTCGGAGAAAGAGCTGTGCCCCGGATCAAAGGGGCTGGACAGCTTCAACGCCGCGCATCGCTGAAGATTAGGCACGCGTTGCTCACTCCTCGACAGGTTCAGGGTGAAGATCCGAGAAAATCCTCATGCTGAGTCCGTCGAAGCATGAGCGTCAATTCAGATGTGCCGCGAGCAAGCTGGCGACATGCACCGCCTCTTTGCCCGCGCCCTGCTCGATCTGATGCCGGCAGGAGGTGCCGTCGGCGACCAGCACCGCATCCCCCGCACTGCGCGCCGCCGGCAATAAGGACAGTTCGCCCATCTTGCGGCTGACCTCGGCGGTCTCGGCCTGATAGCCGAAGGCGCCGGCCATGCCGCAGCAGCTGGACTCGATTTTCTCCAGCTTCAGGCCCGGGATCAGTTTCAGCGCCTGTTCCACCGCGCCCATCGCACCAAACGCTTTCTGGTGGCAGTGGCCATGCAGCAGCACCTTCTGCGTCGCGGGCTTGAGTTTCGGCTTGAAGCGGCCGGCCTTGGCTTCGCGGGCGATGAACTCCTCGAACAGCAGTGCGTGAGCGGCGGCACGTTGGCTGGCCTCGCCCGGCAGCATGGCGAGCGCCTCGTCACGGAACGAAAACAGACAACTGGGCTCCAGCCCCACCAGCGGCACGCCGCGGGCAAAGAAGGGCTCCAGGGCAAGAAGGCTGCGGTGCATCTCGGCTTTCGCCGCAGCCACATTGCCGACCGCCAGATAGGTGCGGCCGCAGCACAGCGGACGCGACGAGCCGTCGGCCGGCTTGGCCAAATGCACGCGATAACCGGCAGAGGTCAACGTGCGGATGGCATCGTCCAGGATTTCGCGCTCAAACGCGGCATTGAAGCTGTCGGCCCAGAGAACCACTTCGTACCCATTCTCAGGCCCGAAGCTTTCCCCGGCATGATCGAAGCGGTCGCGCCGCCACAAGGGCAGGTCGCGCGAGGCGGCAAAGCCCAACAGCTTTTCCGAAAGCGAACGCAGGATGCCGATCTTGTTGCGCAGGTTCAGCAGCGGCGCGAATTTCGCAGCCAACGGCGCATAGCGCGGCATGCCCGCGATCAGCCGGTCGCGCAGGGAATAGCCTCGTTCCTTCGCCCGCGCCGCCAGCACCTCGATCTTCATCCGCGCCATGTCCACGCCGGTGGGACATTCGCGCTTGCAAGCCTTGCAGGAGACGCACAACTTCAGCGTCTCCATCATCGCATCGCTGCTGAAGGCGCCCGCGCCCAGTTGGCCCGACACCGCCAGCCGCAGGGTGTTGGCCCGGCCACGGGTAACATGCTGCTCATCGCGGGTGGCGCGATAGGACGGGCACATCGCCCCGCCCTCGGATTTGCGGCAAGCGCCGTTGTTGTTGCACTGCTCCGCCGCGCCCTGGAAGCCGCCGATCACGCCCGGATAGGCCGACCAGTCCAGCACGGGCTCGAAATCGCGCACTTTATATTCGGGCGGATAGCGGAACAGGCTGCGCTCATCGAATTTGGGCGCGCGCACGATCTTGCCGGGGTTCATCACCCCTTGCGGATCGAAACTGTCCTTCACCTCCTCGAAGGCCCTGACCAGCTCGGGCCCGAACATTTCCTGATGGAATTCGCTGCGCACCAGCCCGTCGCCATGCTCGCCGGAATGCGAGCCCTTGTACTGGCGCACCATTTCGAAGGCTTCCTCGGCAATGGCGCGCATCGCCTTGACGTCTTTCTCAAGCCGCAGGTTCAGAACGGGGCGCACATGCAGGCAGCCTTCACTGGCATGGGCGTACCAGGTGCCTTTGGTGCCATGGCGCTCGAAGCATTCCGTCAGCCGGGCGGTGTACTCCGCCAGGTGCGGCAGCGGCACGGCGCAGTCTTCCACGAAGGAGATCGGCTTTCGCTGATCCTTCATCGACATCATGATGTTGAGGCCGGACTTGCGCAGTTCGGTAATGGCGGCCTGCAGCTCGGGATCATAGACCTCCACCACCCCGCCCCATTTGGCGCCTTCGTGGCTGAAATCCAGGCCCAGATCGCCCATCATCTGGAGCAGCTGCTTCATGCGGCGGGCGTTTTCTTCCTCGCCGCTGTCGAATTCCACCAGCAGGATCGCCTGTGGCTTGCCGCGCAGCATCGCCGCCAGCGTTTCGTGGAACATGGGGATTTCCGCCGCCAGCCCCAGCATGGTGTCGTCGACCAGTTCCACCGCGATCGGCTTCAGGGTGACCAAATACTGGGCCGCATCCATCGCCGCATGGAAGGAGCCGAAATGGCAGACCCCCAGCGCCCGCCTTCCCAGCACCGGCGAAAGCTGCAAGGTGATAGCGGTGGAGAAGGCAAGCGTACCTTCCGATCCCACCAGCACATGCGCCAGGTTGATGCGGTTGTTGCGCGGATTCAGGGCGTCGATGTTGTAGCCACCCACCCGCCGGTGCACCTTGGGAAAGCGCGCCTCCACTTCACCGGCCTCGCGCGCGCCGATCGCCAGAAGCTTTTCCGCCAGCGGCCGCTCCGCCGCGCCCACATCGGACAGATCGGGCGCCACTTCGCCGAAATGCATCCGGCTGCCATCGGCCAACACGCCATCGATGGCCACCACATTCTCGCGCATGGTGCCATAGCGGATGGAACGGCCACCGCAACTGTTGTTGGCGGTCATGCCGCCGATGGTGGCGCGCGAAGCGGTCGAAACATCCACCGGAAACCACAGGCCATGCTTTTTCAGCTGCCGGTTCAGATCGTCCAGCACGATGCCCGGCTGCACCGTGACCTGTTTCTTCTCCAGGTCCAGACCCAGCACCCGGTTGAGGGTCTTGGAACAGTCGATAATCAGGCCGCTATTGACGGTCTGGCCGCACTGGCTGGTGCCGCCTCCGCGCGGTGTGACCGGCAGTCCTTCTTCGCGGGCAATGGCCATGGCTGTCACCGCGCCGTCCATGGTGGACGGCACCACCACCCCGGCCGGCATCATCTGGTAATGGGATGCATCCGTGGCATAGCGGCCGCGCGAAAACGGGTCGAGCAGCACATCCCCCTGTACATGGGCTTTCAGGCGGCGTTCCAGACCGGGGCGGGTAGCGGTAACCATGGACGTGAGGCTGTCCCGTTCAGCTTTTCGGGCGGACTTTTTGCCGGTTCCGGGCTAAAAGCAATGCCATAATAAGTCAAAGGAAGACGCCATGTCGCACGGCCAGCATTTCCTCCAGATCCCAGGCCCCAGCCCCGTTCCCGAGCGTGTGCTGCGCGCCATCGACCGCCAGGTGATCGACCATCGCGGGCCGGAATTCCAGAAGCTGGGCACCGAAGTGCTGGCGGCGATCAAGCCGGTGTTCGGCACCACCCAGCCCGTGATCATCTATCCCTCGTCCGGAACCGGCGCCTGGGAAGCGGCCATCGTCAATACCCTGTCGCCCGGTGACAAGGTACTGATGGCCGAGACCGGCCAGTTCGCCACCCTGTGGCGCAAGCTGGCGGGCCGCTTTGGTATCGAGGTGGATTTCCTGCCCGGCGACTGGCGCCACGGCGTGGACGCCGCCGCCATCGAGGCCAAGCTGGCGGAGGACAAGACCCACGCCATCAAGGCGGTGATGGTGGTGCACAACGAAACCTCCACCGGCTGCCTGTCCGACATCGGCGCGGTACGCAAGGCGATCGATTCAGCGCGGCATCCTGCCCTGCTGATGGTGGACACCATCTCTTCATTGGGCTCGGCACCGGTGAAGCATGACGCGTGGCAAGCAGACGTTACCGTCTCCGGCTCGCAGAAAGGGCTGATGCTGCCGCCGGGCCTTTCTTTCAACGCCGTGTCGGAAAAGGCGCTGGCCGCCAGCAAGACCAATAAGCTGCCCAGGTCCTATTGGGACTGGCAGGAGATGATCAGCTTCAATGCCAAAGGTTTCTTCCCTTATACCCCGGCTACCAACCTGCTCTATGGCCTGAAGGAAGCCCTGGCGATGCTGAACGAGGAAGGGCTGGAACATGTCTTTGCCCGCCATCAGCGCCTGGCCGCGGCCTGCCGCGCCGCCGTGCGGGGCTGGGGCCTCGAGATTCTCTGCCAGGATCCGGCCGTCTATTCACCGATCCTCACCGGGGTGGTGATGCCGGCGGGGCATGACGCCGATGCCTTCCGCAAAGTGGCGCTGGAGAATTTCAACATCTCGTATGGCGCGGGCCTGGGGAAAGTGGCAGGCAAGGTGTTCCGCATCGGCCATCTGGGCGATTGCAATGAACTGACCTTGATGGGCGCGCTTTCGGCCACCGAAATGACGCTTACGCTCATGCAGGTGCCACACAAGGCCGGCGGCGTCGCCGCGGCCATGGCCAGCTTTACCGAGGATAGCACGGCGCTTCGTCTTTCCGCCTAGCGGCCCTGTCGGACAAAGCATCGTCGTCAGGCCGACCGATGAACCCGCCTGTTCCCATCATCGATGCCCACCAGCATTTCTGGGACCTGGAGGCGAATTATCTGCCTTGGCTGCGCGACGAACCGCAGATCCCGTTCCGTTATGGCGATTACGGCGCCCTGAAGCGCAATTACCGGCCGGAGGATTATCGCCGCGACCTGGAGGACATTGCTCTGGAAGGCACGGTTTTTGTCGAGACCGAATGGGATCGCCGTGATCCCGTGGGCGAAACGCGCTGGGTGCACAGACTGGCCGACGCCTGTGGCCTGCCCAGCGTGATGGTGTGTCATGTCACGCTCGACCGCGACGACGCGCCTGAGATCTTGGCGCAGCAAGCCGCTTTTCCGCGTGTGCGCGGGGTACGGCACAAGCCGCGCGCGGCGCTTGCGCCCGACGCAGTCGAGAAAAATGCCAGGGGCTCGATGGGCGATCCGGTCTGGCGCCGCGGCCATGCGCTGCTGGCGCGGCATGGTCTGTCTTTCGATCTGCAGACACCCTGGTGGCATCTGCCGGAGGCCGCCGAACTGAACGCGCGCCATCCGGACATTCCCATCATCCTCAACCATACGGGCCTGCCGCGCGATCGCAGCGCGGATGAACTTGCAGGCTGGCGCGCGGCCATGAAAGTTTTTGCGGCTGCCCCGAACGTGGCGGTGAAGATTTCCGGTTTGGGCGAGCCGGGTCACGCCTGGAGCCTTGCGCGCAATGAACGCGTCATTCTGGACACGATCGAGATCTTCGGCGAGGATCGTTGCATGTTCGCCAGCAACTTTCCGGTGGATGGACTGACGGGAAGCCTCGCGACCATCTATTCCGGATTTGCCCGGGCCACGGAAAAATTGGGACCGACGGTGCAGGCCCGGCTGTTTGCCGGCAATGCGCGGCGCATCTATCGGCTGCCAGGATGAGGAAAGACGATGAATGAGCGGCCACGGATAGGTTTTGTCGGCCTTGGCCTGATGGGCGCGCCGATGGTTCGCCGTCTGGTCTCGCGCGGATGGCAGGTCGCGGTCTGGAATCTGGAGCCGGAACGTTATGGCGAAGTGGCGGACGTCAGCGTGATGGAGGGCCCGCACCAGGTGCGCGAAGCCAGCGACATCGTCATATTCTGCGTTCTCAACGGCGATGCGGTGGCGGACTGTTGCTTTGGCCCAAAAGGATTGGTACGCGCAAAATCCGGCGCGCCACTGCTGATCGATTGTTCCACCATCAATCCGGACCGCACTTTGGCCTTGGCGGAGCGGCTGAAGACCGAGGCCGGGATGGACTGGGTGGATGCACCCATTTCCGGCGGCCCCGCCGCGGCCGGTGAAGGCAACCTGACCATCATGATGGGCGGGCAAGACGTGGATGTCGCGCAGGCGACACCCGTGCTGGCCGACCTTGCCACCAATCTCACTCATATTGGCGCGCTTGGCGCCGGCCAGACCGCCAAGATCCTCAACCAGGCCATTGTCGGGGTCGGCTATGTGCTGATGGCCGAAGCGCTGGCGCTGGCGGAAACGGCCGGCATCGATGCCGCCCGCCTGCCCCAGGCTCTGGCCGGCGGCATGGCCGACAGCACGGTGTTGAAACGCATCTATCCGCAGCAGCAGGCGCGGGACTATGAGCCGCCGCGCGGCTATGCGCGCCAGCTCGACAAGGACCTGATCAACGTCATGGCCTTCGTGAAAGAGCATGGCCTGGAGCTTCCGCTGATCGCCCGGGCCGCCGCGCGCTATCACGAATTCGCCCACGGCCGGCCGATGCAGGATAGCGCCGCGGTGGCGCAGCTTTACGAAAAGAGCCAAAGCTGAGCGCGGCCGCGCCAGTCGTTGGCGCGCTGGAACGGCGCGTCATGGCCAAGGTGACATGGCGGCTTTTACCGCTAATGGCGCTGATGTTTCTGGTCAATCAGCTCGACCGGGTCAATGTCAGCTTCGCCGCCTTGACCATGAACCGCGATCTCGATCTTGACGCACTCGCCTATGCCTGGGGCGCGGGCATATTCTTCATCGCCTATTTCGTTTTCGAGGTACCCAGCAATCTGGTGATGGAGCGCGTGGGCGCCCGTCTCTGGATCGGCCGCATCATGATCAGCTGGGGCCTGATCACCGGTGCCACCGCCCTGGTCACCGGACCCTTCAGCTTTGTCGTGGCGCGGTTTCTTTTGGGCGCCGCCGAAGCGGGCTTCGTGCCCGGGCTCCTGCTTTACATCACCTACTGGTTTCCGCCCCGCTATCGCGCCGGCGCCACCGCTGTGTTGTTCTTCTTTGCCCCCATGGGCAATGCCGTAGCGGGCCTGATGTCGGTGCCGCTCCTGTCGCTGAACGGATTCGGCCTCAAGGGCTGGCAATGGATGTTCATCGCCGAAGCGGTACCGGCCCTGGTGCTGGGCCTCTATATCCTTGTGCGCCTTTGCGACCGGCCGCGTCAGGCACGCTGGCTCAACGAAGACGAGAAGAACTGGCTGGAAGCCCAACTGGAAAGCGGCCACCAGCACGCGGCTTTGGGCGAGCAGATCCGCGCCCTTTTCGACCGGCGGGTCGGCCTGCTCTCTGCCATCTATTTCTGCCGCACCATGGCCATGTATGGCGTCAGCCTGTTTCTGCCGCTCATCCTGGCTGGGGCCGGACTTTCCAACAGCCAGGTCGGTTTTGCCGCCGCCGTTCCTTTCGCCGTGGCCGGCATTGGCGCGGTGATATGGGGTTGGCACTCCGACCGCCGCGATGAGCGGCACTGGCATACCTTGACCGCCATGCTGCTGGCCGCCGCCGGCCTTGCCGCCGCGCCCTTGCTGGGCCCTTCGTTTTGGTCGCTGGCGGCGCTATCGGCCGCGGCCGTCGGGCTTTATGCGCAGGCCGTCTGCTTCTGGTCCCTGCCGCCGATGATGCTGAAAACGGGCATGGCGGCGGCCGCAATCGCCGCCATCAATGCCACGGGCAATCTTGGCGGCTTTCTCGGCCCCTATCTTGTGGGCGCCACGGTCCAGGGCGGAACCGACTATTCCTCCGGCCTTTATCTGATGGCGGGATGCGCGCTGTTGTCCGCTGCCTTGAGCTTTATCCTGATGCGCCTGAAGTGGGAACGAGCATGATATTGGAGACAGCGATCTTTACCGTCCGCACAGAGGAAGCTGATCGGTTCCTTGCGGCTTTCGCCCAGGGGCGCCGGTTCATCGAAACCTCCAAGGGCTTTCACAAGCTGGAGCTCCGTCGGGGCATCGAGGAGCCCGGCACCTTCATTCTGGTGGTGTGGTGGCAGAGTTTGGAAGATCACACCGTCGCCTTCAAACAGTCCGCCAATTTCACGCAATGGCGTGCTGCGGTCGGCCATTTCTTCGCCGCCCCGCCGGTCGTGCACCACTATTGCGAAGGCGTGTAGCCCTCCGCCAGGGTGCGGAAGGTCACCGAGTAGCGCAGCTTTTCCATCGGCGTGATGCTGTGCTCCCAGACGCGGCGCGCTTCGCCGTCCAGCAGATAGGCCGAGCGGGGCGCCACATCGATCGCGCGGCGTTCCCAGCGTTCGCCTTGCTTGCGGCGAAAGCGCAGGCGGCAGGGCGCGCAGAAAGAGAGCCCCACCACCTTTCCGAACTGGGCCTTGTCGCGATGCCAACCAATACCGGCGCCCGGCGCATATTCCGTCACCAGGGTATGGGCGAATTCTTCCGGCTTAACGCCGCCAAAACGCGCCGCAAACTGGCGAAGCGGCAAAAGAAATTCTGGCGTCGTCTCCGCTTTCTTCAGCCGCGCCCCGCTATAGTCGTAACGCCAGCCGAAAGAGACCACGCGCCGGTTGCCCAGATGGCCGTGAAACTCGAAAGGCTTGAACGGCAGGCCTTCAAAG
>CAYQZM010000151.1:0-19600 GCA_964421935.1 uncultured Rhizobium sp.
GCCAGCGCGCGCTCGTACGCCGCCAGCGCTTCCTCGAAGTGGCCGAGCGCCTGCAAGACGGTGCCGCGATTGTTCTCGGCCTGCGCCCATCCCGGCTTCAGCACCAGCGCCCGGTCATAGCTCGCCAGCGCTTCCTCGGCACGGCCCATGCTCTTGAGCACATTGGCGCGATTGAGGCGCGCCTCGGCATCATCGGGTGTGAGGACCAGCGCGGCATCGATCTTCTCCAGTGCTTCGATCATGCGGCCCTGCTGCGCGCGCAAGACGCCCAGGAAATGCAGTGCCGTTGCGTCGCGCGCATCGGCCGCCAGCGCAGCCAGATAAAGGCGCTCGGCCTCATCCAGCTTGCCGCTGCGATGCAGCAGGGCTGCTTGCTGGCTCAGACTTTGATCACTGGAAGGGCTGTTCATCTTTGCCGTGTTTGGGGCATGGTATCTCTTCGCAAAGCCTCAAAAGCAATGGGGCGAATTCAAAAGGGGAAGACGATGGATCGCCGTCATGTTCTGGGTCTGGTGGGAGCGGGGGCCGCAAGCCTGGCTGCAAGCGCGGCCCGCGCCGCCACCACCCCGGTGATCGAGTGGAATATGCACATGTTCAGCTCCAATGTCGCCAAATTCCCCTTCAGTCCGCGTGGCACCTACAAGCCGGATGCCGCGCGGCTGTCGGCTGACCCGTTGGTGGACTACCAGGCGCACATGAAGGCGTTCGGCATCGACCGGGCGCTGTTCGTGCATCCGGAACCTTATGGCGACGACCATAGCCTGGTGCTGGATTGCCTGGCGCGCACCAGCCCCAGCCAGTTCAAGGCCACCAGCATGTTCTTCCCCAAGGATAATGACGCGCCAGCCAAGCTGGAGGCGCTGGTGAAGCAGCATCCGCGCATCTGCTCCACACGCTTCCATCTGCATCGGGGCAACACCCACTATTTCGCGAGCTTCACGGAACCGGGGGTGCGGGCGCTATGGAAGAAGGCGGTGGATCTGAACCTGGTGGTTGAGCTTGATCTGGGTCCCAATTACGCGCGTGACGCAGGCAGCGCGATCGCCGCCTTTCCGGGCTGCAAGGTGCTGATCGACCATATGTGCAATCCCAAGACGGGCATGATCTGGGAATATGGCGATGTGCTGGACCTGGCCAAGTATCCCAATGTCTATATGAAAATGTCGAGCCTGGGCTACATGGCGCCGCAGGACGGGCCCGATTATCCAAGCCTGATCCCCTACACAAGCCGCGTGATCAAGGAATTCGGCGCCGACCGCATGGTGTGGAGCGGCGATTCCCCCCACATCGCCGATGTGCATGTGAAAGGCTATTCCGCCGCCGACGTCGCCAAGGTCAAGGGTGGCAACCTGCAGAAGCTTCTGAACTGGGCCTAGTTGCGTTCTGACGGGGCGCGGGGCGCGCGTCGCCGTGCAAGATCGTATTGCCGTATGCTCTTTGCGCGGCTTCTGGCGGATCACCTCGTCAGGACGCAACTAGCGAGGGAAAAGGAGACGAAATGGATCGCCGTCACGCCTTAGGTCTCATGGGGAGCCTGGTCGGCGCTGGCGTTGCCGGCCTTGGCCCTGCGCCGGCACGCGCCGCTCAGACACCGGTGATCGAGTGGAATCAGCACATGTTCAGCGCCAACACGGCGAAATTCCCCTTTCACCCTCAGGCCGTCTACAAGCCCGATCCCAGCAGCTTCCAGGCCGACCCGCTGGCCGCTTACGAAAAGCACATGAAAGAGGTCGGCATCGATCGCGGCATGCTGGTGCAACCGGAACCTTACGGTGACGACCATCGGCTGGTGCTGGATTGCTTGCACCGCGCACCGCCCGCTAGGTTCAAGGGTACCAGCCTGTTCTACCCCAAGAATCCGCAGTCACCGAAGAAGCTGACGGCCTTGGTCAAGAGCGAGCCACGCATCGTCTCCACCCGCTTTCACGCCCATCGCGGCAAGGAGATGTATCTGGACAGCTTTGCCGCGCCTTACGTGCGGGCGCTCTGGAAGGCGGCGGTGGATTCAGGCCTGATCATCGAGCTTCATATCGGACCCAATTATGCGCTGCAGGCGGCCAATGCCATCCGCGCCTTTCCGGGCTGCAAGGTGCTGATCGACCATATGTGCGAGCCCAAGCTGGGCACACCCTACGAATATGCCAATGTGCTCGACCTGGCGAAGTTGCCCAATGTCTATATGAAGATTTCCGGGATGGACTATATCACCAATGACGGTCCGGACTATCGCAGCATCATGCCTTTCACCAGCCGGCTGATAAAGGAGTATGGGCCCGACCGTATCGTGTGGAGCGGCGGTTCGCCCCATATCGCCGACGTGCATATGAAGGGCTATTCCGCCGCCGACATCGCCAAGGTCAAGGGCGGCAATCTGCAAAAACTCCTGAACTGGGCCTAGCGTCCGCAGCCGCAGCCATAATAGGTGGAGTAATAGGAAGACGGCGGCGGGCCATAGCCCGGCGGCGGCCCATAGCCCGGCGCTGGCTGCGAAGATGGCGGGCCGTAGTAGGACGAGGCATTACGGGACGGCCGGTACGTGGGACCATAGGGCCGGCCATAGTCGGGCCGCCCATAGTAAGAGCGGTCATAATAGCCTTGGTTGGGATAACCGGGGCCGTATGCCCCGCCATATGCGCCGCGATCGGGCCCATAGATGGCTTGGCCATAAGGCTGGTCATAGCCGTCATAGCCCTGGTCATAATCGCGGTCGTAGGCCGCGTAGGGACCGGTCGGATAACCATGAGGATTGACACAGCCGGCCAGGGGCAAAAGGCCCAGAACCATCACCGCGGCGAGCTTTTTCATGGGACCCTCTCATCGTCCCAAAACGATACAGAAGCGAAAGGGATCACGCGAGCTGCGGGCTGCAATTACGGTTAACGCGCCGCGTTGCGTATGATCGCAGACGATGCCGGCGCAACACTTTGCCAATCAGCTGTCGGCGGTGGCCGACGCGCGCTCTGCGGTGCCGTCCGCCATTGCACTTCGGCGGCGGGCGATACGGGCCGGGCCGTGTGTCCGTCCTCGCTGAGGCTGCCGCGGATGGCGGGAGCCGGCAGGACAAGCATCGTTCGGGGCGGCGAAAGCGCTGTGCGCGGTGCGGACGGATCGACCAATGGCGCGACTTTTCCGGCGGGAACTGGCGCGAACAGGCGGATGACCTCCCCAGCCCGGGCCGGCAAGCACAACCCGCCGAAGATCAGCGCCGTCATCGTAAGCTGCCGAAGCTGCATCCCAATTCCGAAAAGGCCGATTCCCGCCGCTATTATAAACGGGATGCGCGGGCCGGGTCGGTGCCCGGCCCCCCTGCAGCCTTCTGGTCCCAATCTTCTGAAGACAGGGGGCCCGGTCCTGTGATGGACTGGCAAGGTTACAGAATTTTTAGAAAAGGGGAACACGCATGAAAATCAGATCGCTTTTGTTGTCGGCTCTGGCGGCGGCGTCGCTGGCCGGGATTCCAGCCAGCCTGCCGGCGGTGGCCCAGGTCCAGGCCAATGCGCCGGCCTTTGGACCGGGGACTTTTCCGGCCATGCCGACCCGTCCCACCCGCACCGGCAAGCACATCAACCGCATCATCGATATGTGGCTGAAGGGCCAGCCGGTCTATTACACCCAGATCGAAGCGGCCGGTTATGAAGAGGGCAAAAAGCTCGCCACCACCAAGGCCGATTACATCACCTATGAGATGGAGCATGGGGCGCTGGACTTTCACCAGCTGCGCGAATTCATGCGCGGGTTGAAGGAAGTCGGCACCCGCACCGGCCATCCCACCGTGCCGGTGATCGTGACCCTGCCAATCCAGGGCACCGCCGATGTGGTGCGCGCCAATGCCTGGATGATCCAGCAGGCGTTGGCGGCGGGCGCCCACGGCATCCTGCTCTGCAATGCCGAAAGCCCCGAAGCGGCCAAGATCATGGTCGAAGCCTCGCGGTATCCCTTCGCACCCGTGGTGCCCGGCCTGAACCAGGGCTTTCGTGGCAATGGCAGCCAGAGCTATGCCTCCAAGATCTGGGGCCTGACGCCGGCGGAATATCTGCAGCGGGCCGAGCCCTGGCCGCTCAATCCCGATGGCGAAATCATTCTGGGCGTGAAGATCGAAAATCCGCGCGCCGACGCCAATGTGGAATCCACAGTTCGCGTGCCCGGCATCGCCTTTGCCGAATGGGGCCCGGGCGATCATGGCTTCTATCTGGTGGGCAATCCGGCGACGGCGGGCGGCCGCGGCGACATGGCGCCCAACATGGTGGCGGTGCGTGCCCGCGTGCTGGCCGCCACCAAGGCGGCGAACATCAAGTTCCTCAATGCCTGCAATGAGCAGAATGTGATCGACCAGCTCAAGGACGGAGTGATGATCTGCACCGGTGGTGATTCGCCCGCGGCGGACAAGGGCCGCGCCTTCACCAAGCGCACCGATCCGACGTGATGTGCCTAGTGTCGCGGTTTCGAAGTTCGCAGTATTATTGATATTGGGCTCAAGCGAACTTCGAAACCAAAGCGACACTAGGAATCAATAATTTGCTAGTGTCCCGATCCCGAAATTCGCACGATCTCTATGTCGGGCTCCAAGCGAATTTCGGGATCGAAGGACACCAGCGTGCTGAACCAAGCCGCGCGCCCCGCGTTTTTGCGCGGGGGGCGTTGTTCCGGGCCACAAGGATTTGCCATGCGTCTCGATGATCTTCGCCCCTCCGACAATGTGGAAGACCGCCGGGGCGAGGACTATGGCGGTGGCGGTTTCGGCGGTTTTGGCGGGCCGCGCATGGTGTTCGGTGGCGGCGGCCTGGGCGTGGTGGCGGTCCTGCTGATCTCGCTGTTTTTCGGCGTCGATCCTTCCCAACTGCTCGGCGGCGGCGGTCCCGCACCGCAGCGCAGCCAGCGCGAAGACACCAGGCCTTGCGCCCAGGATGCCGATTGCGATTTTGCCCGCCGCGTCATCGGCTCGGCGGAAGATGTGTGGCAACCGCTGCTGCGCCAGCAGGGGGTCAACTTCCGCCCCGCTGTCTTTACACCCTACGACTATGCCACCCCGACGGGCTGCGGCACCGGCCAGTCCTCGGCCGGACCCTTCTATTGTCCCAGCGACGAGCATATCTATCTGGATCTCAGCTTCTTTCAGGAGTTGAGCCAGCGTTTCGGCGCGCCAGGTGAATTCGCGCGCGCCTATGTCATCGCCCATGAATATGGTCATCACATCCAGACCCTGACGGGTGCGATGGATCGTGGCGGCATGGGCAGCATGGGACCGCGCGGACCGGAAGGGGGCGCCGACAGCCAATCGGTGCGGACCGAACTCCAGGCCGATTGCTATGCCGGGGTGTGGGCCTATCACGCCAATCAGCAATTCTCGATGCTGCAGTCGGGCGATGTGGAAGGCGCGATCAAGGCCGCTTCCGCCGTGGGCGACGACACGCTGCAGAAGGAAAGCCAGGGCTATATCGTACCGGACTCTTTCACTCATGGCACCAGCGCCCAGCGCGTGCGCTGGTTCGAGCGCGGGCTGGAGGGCGGGCGCATGGATGCCTGCGATACCTTCTCGGCAGCGCGCTTGTAGACGCGCCCTACCGCATGGGGCACGGTCTGCAATGCCGCCAGCGGGGCGTGCCACGCGCCTCCCAGGAAGCGCAGGTTCCGAGAACTTCTCCATCATTGGTATCGGACAAAAACCGGCCTTAATATGCGCGCAGCATTTTGATGAAACGCGCATCCGGCCGTTACGCATCCGTAACGCGACCGGACCTGATCGCCGCAGATGGACATTTCCGCTCCCCCACAACCTGGATTTTCCCGAACCCTGTCCTGGCGCGGAGCGCGCCGGCTGATCGGTCTTCTGCAGCGCTTTGTACGTTCCAGCGAAGCGGCCCAGATGTTGGTCTGTGCGCTGGGGGGCGCGACAATCGGGATGATCGTGGCGGTCCTGCGGCGCGCCATAGATTTTCTGCATGAGTTTTTCTTCCGCTTGCCCCAGGGCGTTGGACTCAGCACCGGTCTGGGCGTGGCGCCCGATCGGGTGCTGTTCATTCCCGTGCTGGGCGGCTTGCTGCTCGGGCTTGGCGCCCTGACGGTCCGCCATTTCAAGGGGCGCGACGTCGTCGATCCCATTGAAGCCAATGCCCTGCATGGTGGACGGATGTCATTGCCGGCGAGCCTGCGTCTGGTTCTGGCAACCATTGTCTCGAATGCCTCCGGCGCCGCGGTGGGCATGGAAGCCGGCTATAGCCAGTTGGGCGCCGGGCTGCTGGCGGTGACTGGCGAGAAGCTTGGCTTGCGCCGCGCCGATCAACGCGTCTTTGTCAGCGCTGGCGCTGCAGCCGCCATCGCAGCGGCGTTCAATGCGCCGCTGGCCGGCGCCTTTTACGGCTTCGAACTGATACTGGGCACCTACATGATAAGAGCGCTGGCGCCCGTGGCAGCGGCGGCGCTGGCGGCGGTGCTGACCGAGCAGGGTCTGATCGGGCCGCAGCCGCTTTTCCTGGTCGGGGAGGTATCGCACTTCAAGCTACCGGTCTATCTGCTGTTCGCCTTGCTGGGGCTTTGCTCCGCCGGCTTCGGCATCCTGGCCATGCAGGCCGTCACCTGGACGGAACGAGGCTTGCGGCGCGCCCCCTTGCCGCAATGGCTGCGGCCGGCGATCGGCGGGGTTTGCCTGACCCAGATGGCCATTTTGCTGCCGCAGATCCTGGGCAGCGGTCACAGTGCCATCCAGTATCTGTTCGATCACGAATGGCCCTTTGCGGGCCTGCTGTTGGTGCTTGTGGCCAAGCTGCTTGCCTCGGCGGTTTCGATCGGATCTGGCTATCGCGGCGGCATGTTCAGCTCTTCGCTGTTCCTGGGCTGCATGTTTGGCGCGGCTTTTGCCGATGTGACCGCATTTCTGGTGCCGCGCCTGGGCGAGCATCATATCGTCCTGATGATGGTGGGGATGGGATCGGTCGCCGCGGCGGTCATCGGCGCGCCACTCACCATGGTTTTTCTGGTTCTGGAAGCGACCGGGGATTTCCCCATGACCGTGGCGGTCATGGTCGGGGTGATCATATCCACCACCGTGGTGCGCCTGACCTTCGGCTATTCCTTCTCCACCTGGCGTTTCCATCAGCGGGGCCTGGGTATCCACGGTGCCCACGATGTGGGCTGGCTGGCGAACCTGACGGTGGCGGTTCTGATGCGTTCAGATCCCAAGATCGTGGATGGGGCCACGCCGGTGGAGTTGCTGCGCGATCTTTACCCTCTGGGAAGCGCGAAGGTTCTTTTTGTCACCGAGAAGGATCGCTTCATCGGCTCCATCGATCTTCCCCGCCTGCACGAAGCCAGGTCCGACCCGCAAGCCGGCCTTACGGCTCGCGACCTGGCGGCGGCGCCGGATGCTTTCGTGATGCAGAGCCAGAATGTTCGCAGCGCACTGGCCGTTTTCAATGGCGTGCAGCGCGAGACCCTGCCGGTTGTGACCTCTTCCGCGGAGCGGCGCGTGGTTGGTTATCTGACCGAAGCCTATGCCCTCAGGCGTTACAATCAGGAACTTGAACTGCGCCGCCATGCGGAAATGGGCATGCACGATCTTTTTCCGATCTCCGAACCCGCCGAGCGGAAATCGGGGGGCTGAAGATGATCACGCGACGCCGAGCGCCAGCATCTCGTCCACGGCGCGGGCATCGTCCTGGTTCAGCGGCATGAATTCCAGCCCGATCTTGCCCTGATAGCCCGCCGTGCGCACCGCCTTGAGCAGATTGGCGTGATTGACCTCGCCGGTGCCGGGCTGATGACGGCCGGGCACGTCGCCGATCTGCACATGCGCCACCTGGTCTATGCCGGCGGTGAATTTCTCGATCAGGTCTCCGTCTTCGAGCTGCATGTGATAGAAATCCCATAACAGCTTGACGCGCGGCGAGCCCACGCTGCGCACCATCGGCAGCGCCGGCTGTGAACCATTGAGCAAATGGTTGAGATGGTTGACCCGGTTGAAAGGCTCGACCAGCCCTGTCATCCCCGCCTTCTCCAGCAGCGGCGCCATGCGCATCAGGCCGGCGGTATAACCGGCCAGCTGGGCCTCCCGGCTCATGCCCTCCACCAGAGAGTGGCCGGTGATGGTGAACTGGGTGCAGCCCAGCACGTGCGCGTCGGCGATCGCCTGCTCGGTGACCTTCAGAAGCTCGGGAATTTTCGCCGGGTCGGCGAAATTGGGCCAGGCCGGGGCGAACTGGGTCACGGCCAGGCCATTGTCATCCATCAGCTTTCTGATGGCGGATGCCTTTGTGCCGTTGCCCCTGTCCACCGTCCAGAATTCGATGGTCTTGAATCCCAGCTTGCGGGCGAGGGCAAAGCGCTGCTCAAACGGCACCTGTTTGCACCAGGTATCCAGATTGATGGCATAACCGGCCAGGCCATCACGGCCTTGGGCTTTCGCGGTCGCGGCCAGACTGGTTAATCCCGCCACCGCGGCCAGCGCGTGTCTCCGGTTGGGTCCTGGCATGTCGATTTCCTCCGCCCGGGAAGCTTAGCGGATTTTGGCGCCGGGCGAGAGTTGGGCTAGGTTTGCCCCATGATCACGCCTGTCGGGGGCCCAATGTCAATTGTCGCGGTTGTCCTGGTGGCGCTGGCGGCCATCATCCTCATTCGCGCCATCAAGATCGTGCCGCAAGGGCGCGAATACACGATCGAGCGCTTCGGCCGCTATACCCGCACGCTCGCGCCCGGCATCGCTTTCCTGACGCCCTTTGTCGAAGCGGTCGGCCGCAAGGTGAACATGATGGAGCAGGTGCTGGATGTGCCGCAGCAGGATGTCATCACCAAGGACAATGTCTCGGTGCGGGTGGATGCCATCGTCTTCATCCAGGTGATGGACGCGGCCCAGGCTGCTTATCGGGTGGATAATCTCAACTTCGCCATTACCCAGCTGTCGCAGACGAACCTGCGCACGGTGGTAGGCGCGATGGACCTGGACGAGGTTCTGTCCCAGCGCGATCAGATCAATACCAGGCTGCTCTCCACCATAGATCATGCCACCGGTCCCTGGGGCGTGAAGGTGACGCGCATCGAGATCAAGGATCTTACGCCGCCGCCCGATATCACCAACGCCATGGCCCGCCAGATGAAGGCCGAGCGCGAGCGCCGTGCTGTGATCACCGAGGCGGACGGTGAAAAGCAAGCGGCAGTCACCCGCGCCGAAGGCGCCAAGCAGGCGGCGATCCTGGAGGCGGAAGGCCGCCGCGAGGCCGCATTCCGCGATGCCGAAGCGCGCGAGCGCTCGGCGGAGGCCGAAGCCAAGGCGACGTCGGCGGTGTCGGAAGCCATCGCCAAGGGCGATGTCAATTCGATCAACTATTTTATCGCCCAGAGATACGTCGACGCCTTTGCCGAATTGGCGCGCAGCCCGCAGCAGAAAACCGTGATCGTGCCCGCCGATATGGCCGGAATCACCGGCTCGATCGCCGGCATTGCCGAACTGGTGAAAGCCGCCCTGGCCGAGGCACCCCGGCCGCAACCCCCGCGTCCAACGTCGCCCGCGCCGCGGGTCGGGGCCTGAAGATGGCGTGGCTGCCCCAGCATCCCTTTGCCTTGTGGATCGCGGTCGGTGCCGTGCTGCTGGCTGTCGAGGTGGGTACCGGTTCAGGCTGGATGTTATGGCCGGCCGGCGCGGCGGCGGTGACCGGCATCATCAGCCTGGCGGTTCCGTTGGATCCGCCGGTTCAGGCGATGATCTTCGCAGGTCTGACGATCGTCACCACGCTGGTTGGACGGCATTTCTTTCCGCGTCATGCGCCAGGCGAGGACATCAACGATACGCGCAAGCGCCTGTCGGGCCTGGAAGGGGTGGCGGCGGCGAATTTTGAAGCCGGGCGGGGCCGCGTCTTTGTCGACGGCAAGGAATGGGCCGCCGAGCTCGAGGGGGGTGCATCGCTTGCCTCTGGCATGAAGATCATCGTGACCGGCGTTCACGGCGCCAGACTGACCGTGAAGCCAGCCTGACGCCGGAGATGGGTTACAACTTCCCGCCCGAGGCCTTCTGCCTGGCCAGTTCCTTGCGGTAGGCGGCTTCGCGATTGGCGACATAGGCCTTGTAGCCGGCCGGATCGATGAAGGGATTGGCGCCGCCCGCCTTCATCTTCGCGAATTTCGCGGGCATGCCGTAATAGTCGCCATGGGCGCCCAGGAAGACGTCTGCCGGTAGGGCCTTCAGCACTTTGAAGGTCTGCTCGTAGTCCTGCACGATATTGGGATATTTGGCGTTGCCCACCAGGACATAGCCCGGATTGACATTGGGGCTGCCCACGACCACGACATTCAAGGCTTTGCCGGCATCATTCACTTTCAGGGTCCAGGTGGTGCAGCCTTTGGTGTGGCCCGGCGTCTTGTGCGCGGTCAGCACCGTGCCGCCGAGCGAAACCGTATCGCCGTCATGCAGCACGCGGGCAACCTTCACCGCCGGATAGCGCGCGGCGTCCGGGTCCTTGCCGTCGCCGTAATTGAAGTCGGTCTTGCCGCCGGATTCCACCACATCCACGTCGGAGTCCATCACTTCGTACTTGGCGCCGGTCTCCTTGACGATCTGGGCACTCCCGGCGTCGTGATCGAAGTGGGCATGGCTGATGAGGAGAATCTTGGTGTCGGCATATTTGAAGCCCAGCCTCTCGATGCTGTCCTTGATCATGGGCGGGCTTTCGACCAGCCCGGAATTGATCAGGATATTTCCTTCCGGCGTGGTGATCAGATAGCTGGCCTGGCCCTTGCTGCCGACGAAATAGACATTGCCCACCACCTTGTGGGGCGGGAAGGGCTGCAGATATTCCATGTAATGGCTGGAATGGGCGGCGAGCGCGGGCTGCGACAGGGCAGCGAGCGCGAAAGCGGCGGCACAGGCAAACTTCGACAACATCAGATCCTCCCTTGAAGGGGGCGAGGTTAGCCTGAAATCCGCGTCCGCAGAAACGGCTTCAGCGGCCGGCCGGTACGGGATCGGGAAAGAGCGGTGGCGGATTGGCGGCGAGGCGTTCGGAAAGCCAGGTTATCGCACCCTGCTCGATGGCGGTTCCTACCCGCACATGGGTGCCGGTAGAGAGTGCATAATAGGAAGCCGGCGCGCCGGCCTGGATATATTTGTCAAAAAAGGCGGTGCAGTTCAGGACAATGTTGGCCGGATCCAGGCCGCCGCAGATGATCAGAGCAGGGGGCGAATCCTTTTTGACATAGTTCAGCGGATTGACCTCTTCGATCCGTTCGACGTCCTTCCAGTGCGGGCTGGCGGTGTCGTGCTTGCGGTAGGCAGCGACGATCGCGCGCGAGTCCGCATCATTGGTGCCCAGATAGTCGCCGAACATGGATGCTGCTTTCTCGTCGGTGGACAGAAACATGTCGGTCAACGGGGATTCCACCACCGAGGCCTGCAGCAGGCTGGACTGGCCCGTGTTGCCGCCCACATCGCCTTCCAGCGCCTTGACGTCGCCGGTCACCGCCAGCATCGCTGCCAGGTTGCCGCCGCGCGACACGCCCCAGATGCCGAAGCGGTGCGGATCGAGGTGATATTGCGCGGCATGGGCGCGGAAGAAGCGGATATAGGCCTTGGTATCCATCAGCATCTGGGGCATGCGGCCGCTCCTGCGGTAATCCATCCGCGCCACCGCGATGCCGTGGGACAGCAGGCCCGCCAGCACCCGCTTGAACACCTGGTCGCGGGAATCGTTGTAGCTGCCGCCCTTGCCGTGGATGTAGAACACCAGCGGGACCTCGCCCGCGCCGTCCGGCCGGTAGAGATGGGCCTTGAGATCGAAGGGCGTGCCCAGATCGTCGATCTGCGCCACGGCAATGTCGGCGACATCGGGAATCTGGGCCGAAGCCGGTCTCGCAAGAAGCATGCAGGCAAGACCGGCTGAAAGGCAGGCTGACGAGATCCGCATGATCCTACTCCTGTCTGGCGGGCTATTGCGGCACGGCCTTTAAGGCAATGGTGGCGGGCAAGGAGTGTGCTTCATCCATTCGCCGCCGACAACAACTCGGATCGACAGCCGTTGCAATCCAAGCAAGCCCCTGAAACAGTAGCCGGCGATGTGGGAAGTGCCCCTTAGAGCAGACATGACCAAACCCAAGATTCGCAAGTCCATCCTTTCCGGTCGCGAACTCTTTGTGTGCGACAACATGGTCGAGCCGTTGATGGTGCAGCAGATCGGCACGCTTGTCAGAACGATGCACTATGTGCGAACGGAAAAAAGCCGGGCTGACGTGCCGGGTGGCGTCGCGGTTTGCGACATCGCGCCGGAAACAATCGCCAATGACACGTTTCTCCGCGGCTTGCGGCAAAGGGTGGAAATGCTGTTCCCCAATGAAAAATTCACGGATCAGCGCGCCTACGTCAATTGCAGCGTTTATGGAGATTCTTATTACATCCATCGTGACTGCGCCGCGCATGAGCGCCATGTCACAGCGCTCTATTATGCAAATCTGGAATGGCAGCCCGATTGGGGCGGCGAAACCATCTATTATAGCGATGAAGAGGATGCCGAATTCGCTATTTCACCCCGGCCCGGCCGGTTGGTGATCGCCCGCGGCGCATTGCTTCATCGGGGGAATGTGCCCGCACGCGGTTGTTATGAAGAGCGGTATACCTTGGCATACAAGCTGAACTCCGTCGGCCCGTCGCCAGCTTAGCCGCGGTGGCGCTATTGCGGCGTGATGTCAAAGGCAATCGTGGTGCGCGGCGAGCTGGCCTGAAGCGGGATTGTCCCATGCCACATGTAAGAGGGAAACAGCACCAGCCGGCCGGGCACGGGCTGCACGGCGCGGCGAACGGGATTCTTCAGCGGTAGCTCGAGCGAGGGTTCGCCGAACTTGATCCAGCCATTGCGGGTTTCGGGATTCTCGATCTCCCGCGGCACCGTTACGTAATAGGCCGAGCTGATCCAGCCTTCCGGATGCAGATGGTTGGTGTGAAAGCCCTGGCCACGCATCAGGCAGGACCAGGCTCCGGCGTAGCGGAACTTGCTGCTGTGGCGGGCGAGGAATGGGTGGCCCGCATTGGCCTGCAGCTCGGCGATATACGCGGAAATCGCCTCCTCGATACGGGCGCGGACTTTCTCGACGAGGGCATGGCCGGCACCGAACAACATGCCTTCCGTCTGGGTGCCGCCATAGAGCGACTGTTCCAGGTAGGCGTCGGTCCTGGGATGCAGACCATCCAGATAGGCGCCCAGCTCGGCATTGAAGCTTTCCATGCTGGAAAAGCCTTCGGGCGGGTCGAGATCAAAAACGCGGATGAAGTTATCGTAGCCGTTCAAGGTCTCGTCGCGCTCATCCCCCTTGAGGCGCCAGGCGGTGCCCAGAAGCGCCAGACAGGTCTGGTCGAAGGGCGCCAGACGCAATCCCGATTGGCAGAGAAATTCCGCCCTTTGCGGATCGCCGGTCAAAAGCGCGGCGCTGGCCGTGGCGCTGAAAATTGCCGGGGTCGCTCCCGGGCGGCCCAGGACACTCTCCAGGGTCGCCAGGGCTTCCTGATGGCGCCCCAACGCCATCAGATTGTTGGCCCAGCCCGAAAGCGCCGCGATATCGAGCGGATCGCGCGCCAGAAGCGTGTTGAAGATGGCGCTCACCTCGTCGCTGCGTTTCTGCAGAGAAAGGAAGTGAGCCTTTGCGAGCAGGATCTCGCGCGTCTGCGGCGCCCGGTCATATGAGGCGAGAAATTCATCCATGTGGCCCAGCCTGTAGAGCAGGCTGTTATAGGCCTTGTGCAGCGCCACGTCGGTGGCATTGCGATCCAGAAGCTTGCGGTAAAGTGCCAGGCAATCTTCATAGCGGCCCAGCTGGTAGAGACGGTCGATGCGCCGCTGATCCAGGTCCGGCAATTGCGGCGCGAGCGACTGGGTGCGCTCCAAATTCTCCAGCGCTTCCCCATGACGGTTGAGGCTGCTGAGGATGATGGCCAGATTGTTGTGGATCGCGGCCTGGGTCTTGGCGTCCTTCGCATAATCGAGCGCGCGCCGCAAAGGCGCCTCGGCTTCGGCGAACTGTCCCATTTCCGCGAGAGTCGAACCGAGCGCGATATAGCCCTCCACATTTTCCGGCTGAAGCCGGAGCAGCTTACGATAGGTGTTTTGGGCTTCCTCGCGCTGTCCCAGCTTTCGCTGCGCCTGGCCCAGGGCCAGATAGGCGTCGGCGATGGTAGGCGCCATTTTGATCGTGGCCTGGAAGGCCGATACGGCCTGTTCGAAGTGCTGCATGCCGGCCAGCGCGGTGCCGTGAAGAAAAACAAAGCGGGGCTCACCGGGATGAAGAGCGCGGGCCCGTTCGAACATCGGCGCGGCTTCGGCAAACCGGCCTTGCTGCAGCCTGACGGCCCCGATCAACGGCACGATTTCGTCATTGGAACTGTGCGCCAGCCATGGCCGCACTATGTCATCTGCCGCGGCAAGATTGCCGGCCCGCAGGAGTTGCCAGCCGAGAGCGGCGGACCGGTTGATGTCGAGAAGATTTACGGTCATCGCGTGTGCCGTCTGCTCAGGAGCCTAGGGCCGGCCTGGTAATCCGCATCCTGTCCCCCGTTTTTGCCTGCGGCGTGTGCCGCCGAACCGTGAGCCTAACGTTGCCGGTGCTGCCAGCGAAATAGCCCTGCGCGCCATCCCCCGCGGCGGCATGCGATTCCCAGGGGTCGTGATGCGCGGGGTTTTGCGTTTTCGCGCTCCGGAAGGCCCGCCTCTGACAACCTTTTACATATTATTACAAAAAATTTATGTCCGGGTCTCAGGGAGTGAGAGATCTCTTGCGCGCCGCAACAAATAAACACTGACAACTTGTTCAATACAACGGGAAATCTCGTGGAGTTTCTATGCCTAACATGGATACCACCGTAATGCAGCAACGGTGTGTGCACCGCTGCAAAGTCATCTAAATGAAAATTCATAAATGATGCAAAACCATTCATCTGTATACGGATGATGCCTGGACGCGCCTTGACGGACGCGTCGTCCTGGCGGCCAGATACCGATAACAAAATTTCACATAGCTCCGGGGGGAGCGCTTCAGCACACATCAAAATTCAAATCAGGGGGGATTCTTATGGAAAGCCTTGGCAAGAAACTCATGCTGGGCGGCTCGATGGCCGCCATCCTTGCGGCCATTTCGGCAAACGCCAGCGCTCAGGAACAGGGACAGCAGACAGAAAGCGTAACCGTTTCCGCATCGCGCATTCAGGTCCAGGGCTATGACCAGCCCACGCCGGTCACGGTGATCGGCGTCGAGCAACTGAATCGCGATGCCAAGGTCAATATCGGCGACGCCATCCGCGAACTTCCCGCCGTCGGCGGCCGCGGCGACTCCCTAAGCAACGGCTCGCACTCCGGCAATTCCTCCCAGGGTGACGCGGGTCTGGAAACCGTCGATCTGCGCGGCCTGGGCGTGGTCCGCACCCTGGTCCTGTTCGATGGCCAGCGCGTCGTCACCTCCAACCCCAATTCCGGCGGTCCGCCGGCGATTGGCGGCGTGGACCTTTCCACCATTCCCAGCGGCATCATCCAGCGCGTGGATGTGGTGACAGGCGGTGCCTCGGCGGCCTGGGGCTCCGACGCCGTTGCCGGCGTGGTCAACCTGATCATCGACAAGAACTTCAGCGGCTTCAGGGCCAACGCGACCTTCGGCAACGATTCCCACAACGATCACAAGGCCTACAAGTTCGAGATGGTCACCGGGACCGATTTCCTGGGCGGCCGTGGCCATACCGAGTTCGCGGCCGATTACACCATGAGCCCGGACACCATGTATAACTGGAACCGCTCCTGGTACGATCAGAACAACCGGGCGCTCTACTCCTGCGCCGTGGTCAATGGCGGCGCCGCCAATGCGCTGTGCCACACGCCCACCGGGGTCTATTCCAACACCTTCACCAACGCCGGCCTGATCAACGCCAGCGCGGCCGGCACAACCAATGCGGCGACCGTCGCCGCAATCCGGGCTGCTGGCCCCCAATATGCAAACTTCGGGTTGGGCACGTCCGCGGCTGCCAATGCGCTCAGGGGCATTCAGTTCGTGGGGCCAAACGCCCAGGCCGTGCCGTTCAATTTCGGTATCGGCAATATCACCCCCGGCACCAATGTGCTGGGCACCAACTGCTATGCCTGCTCGGGCAATCCCGACAGCAACATCACCAACCAATCGCCGAACGCGGTACCGTTCCACGCCTACAATCTGTTCAGCTATACCAGCTACAAGCTTACGCCCGACATCACCGCCTCGGTGATGCTGAACTATGGCTGGAAGGCGGAAAACAACATCGCCAATAACGGGCGGAGTTCTTCGCGTTCTATTGCGGTGGACAACGCCTTCATTCCTGACGTGGTCCGCCAGCAGATGATCGCGCAGAACATTCCCAGCCTCACGCTGGGCACCGGAGCCATCGAGAATCTCACGAACCGCAGAGACGTCTCGATGTTCAACCTGTCCAAGTCCATTGCGCAGAACTATGTCCAGAACTATCGCCAGCTCTATCGGGGCGTCTTCACCCTCAGCGGCGCCCTCAATATTTTCGGCGAGGACTGGACCTGGAGCGGCTATGCGCAGAACAGCTCGGTGCGCGAGCGTCAGCGCAATCCCTACAATACGTTTGACGTCAACTTCAACAATGCGATCGATGCGGTCGTGGTCCAGCCGACCGGCCCCAATTCCTTGGGCGGCGGCAATCCCGCCACGGCGGCGACGATCACCTCTCTGTTGAGCGCGGCCCATGTGCAGGTCCCGCAGGTGGGCAGCATTGCCTGCCGCTCGACCCTGACGCAGACGGCTTATGGCGTCACCCACGATCCCGTGACCGGTTTCGCAAAGCTCCTGCCGGGCGGCCTGATGCCTGGCTGCGTGCCGCTGAATCTGTTCGGTGACGGCACCGCCAGCCAGGCGGCGCTCAATTACATTGCCCCCGGACGAACCGGCAACCTTCAGGTCATGGACCAGGGGCTCTTCCTGATGAGCCAGTCGGTCTTCTCGATTTCGGCTTCGGGCACACTGCCCTGGGGCCTGCCAGCCGGCAAGATCGCAATAGCGCTGGGCGCCGAAGACCGGCTGGAACAGCAGCGCAACCAGCGCGATCCGCTGGGATTGGGCGCATCGGGCACGTTCGAGTCCGGCAACTTCTCCGAATTCTCCGGTCAATATAACGTGCAGGAAGGCTTCCTGGAGGTGACGGTCCCGGTTCTCAAGGACCAGTTCGTCGACTCCCTGGAGCTGAACGGCGCAGGCCGCATGACCTCCTATTCCACCAGCGGCCTGGTGGAGACCTGGAAGCTGGGCGCCACCAGCCAGATCAATCAGGACATCAAACTGCGCACTCTCCTGTCGTCGGACATCCGCGCGCCGGGCATCGGCGAACTGTTCCTGAACCCGCTGCTGGTCAGCACCCAGACCCAGGCCTATCCGCCGGGCGGCCCCAACTTCAGTACCAAACAACTCCAGGCGGGTAACCCGCTGCTGGTGCCGGAGCAGGCCACCACCGTGTCGGGCGGCATCGTGCTGACACCGCACTGGATCGAGGGCCTGTCCATGTCGTTCGACTGGTATTCGATCACCCTGCATGGCGGCATTTTCTCGCCCTCCTCCGGCCAGATCTTCAGCCAGTGCGCGATCAAGAAGGATCCGAACTTCTGCAAGTTCGTCTTCTTCGGCCAGGGCCCTTTGTCATCTGCAGGGATTGCCGCATCGGAAATCGACGCCAACGGCAATTCGCCGGCGGGTCTGATCGGGGGCGCGACCTTCTTCGCCGACTTCCCGGGTGCGTTCAACGCCTATTATCAGGGGCCGATCAACGCCAACCGGGAAACCGCGTCGGGCCTGGACTTCCAGCTCGACTATACGCACGACTTCCTGGCCGGCTCGATGGGTTGGCACATCGTGGGCAACTATACCGACGAAAAGACCCGGACCTCGGTGGACGGGACTGTGGACGGCGCGGGCGCGGTCAGCGGCGATGGCGCGCTCAATCCGCTGAACGGGTTCACCACACCCAAGTTCCACGTCACGATCTCCGATACCTATAACGAGGGTCCGTGGTCCTTGACCGCCCAGGCCCGCATCACCGGTTCGGCGCGGCTCACCAACGACATCCTCCACAGCCAGACCACCTACACCAGCATCGACGACAATAGCGTGCCGGCGGTCATCTATGGCGACATCCGGGCCTCCTACGATTGGAGCGACCGGATCCAGCTCTATGGCGCGGTCGACAATATGTTCGACACACCGCCGCCAAACCTTCCCACCATCGGCGGTGGCGGCTTCAACTGCACCCTCTATGACTGCATCGGCCGCGCCTATCGTATCGGTGTGCGGTTCAACGGCTGAGCGCGGATCCGCGGGGCAAAAGGAAAGGCCGGGTGGCAACACCCGGCCTTCTTCTTTTTTGATCCGGTTACCGGATCCGCCGCAGCACGGCCAGCAGGCCTGATACCGGATGGCCCGCCTGGTCGTGCTCATGGATGGTCTTTTCCAGATCCAGCACGGCAAAGCCGTTGTCCGCCGCCAGGCGCTCCAGGTAGGGAATGCTGTGCCGGAAACAGCCGCTCTGGGCCAGACCGGTGCTGGCGGCAACGGCATATGCGGCACCATCCGCATCGTCGTGCGGAAAGACTGTGAAAATGAACAGGCCCGCGTCGCGCAGGCCTCGCGACGCAGCTTGAAACAGGGGCCCGAGATCGCCGAAATGAATCAAGGTGGCCGCACCCAGGACGGCGTCATAGGTCCCGTCGCGACCGGCCATGAAAGCCGCAAGATCGGTCTCGAACAGGCCGTCATACAGGTTTTTGGCCCTGGCTTTTTCCAGCATGGCCGGCGAGATGTCAGCGCCCTCGAGCCGTCCTGCCAAATCGCGTACGGCTGCGCCCACCAGCCCGGTGCCGCAGCCGATATCCAGAATGCGCCCGTCCGAAGAAGGGGCATGGCGGCGATAGGCTTGCGCAACCAGCCCGGCGCCGAGATAGCCGCTCTCCTGGTCCCAGAAGCGTGACCTTGTCTCATAGAGGTTCAGCAGATGGGCCTGGGAGGTCCGCTCGGGCGCTGCGCCGGCGCCCAGATGCGCGAGCAGGATCCGCGCACCCCACCGGTCGTCCGGATCCCAATCCAGGCAGCGGCGGAAATGCTGCGCGGCCTCGCCCCGCGCGCCATGTTCGCAGGCCAGAACGCCCAGGTTGTAATGGGTGTCGGCATTGGCGGGATTGAGCGCAAGTGCCTGCGCGAAGCTGGCGCGGGCCTTGTCGGGCTGGCCCAGCGCCTTCCACACATTGCCCAGATTGTTGTGCGCGTTGACATGATCGGGCTTGAGCGCGATTGCCCGTTCATAACTGGCGGCAGCCTCCGGGAGGCGCCTCATCGCCTTGAGGACAATCGCCAGGTTGTAGTGAAATTCCGGCACCGCGCCGCTGGCTGCGATCGCCTGACCGATCAGATCGGTGGCTGCCGTGAGCCTGCCGGCGCGATAGGCCGCGATGCCGGCTTCATGCAGGGCGACAGGATCGGGAGGCACGCCGGGTCCGGCCTTGCCTTGTTCCTGACCCTGGGCGCGGCGCTGCCTGCGGTTCATGAAATTCGCTTCCAGGCCCGCCGGTCCGTCATGGTTGGGAGGGCGCCCCTCCCAAAGAATTCAGCT
>CAYQZM010000152.1:0-5091 GCA_964421935.1 uncultured Rhizobium sp.
GTGCAGCATGCAGGCCGCCAGCGCCATGCGCTGCTTCCAGCCGCCGGAAAGCGCGCCGGCAAGCTGGTCCTGGCGTTTGGTCAGGCCCAGCCGTGCCAAAGTGTCGTCCACTTTCTTCTTCGGATTGCCGACGCCATAAAGACGCGCCACGAATTCCAGATTCTCGCGGATGGACAGATCTTCCCAGAAGCTGAAGCGCTGGGTCATGTAGCCGACCTGCCGCTTAATCGCTTCGGACTGGGTGCGGAAATCCAGGCCCAGGCAGGTGCCCTGCCCTTCGTCGGCGCGCAGCAGGCCGCACAGCATGCGAATGGTGGTGGTCTTGCCCGAGCCGTTGGGGCCCAGAAAGCCCCATACCTGTCCTTCCGGCACGGCGATGTCGATGTGATCCACCGCCGTCTTGTGACCAAAGCGCTTGGTCAGGCCTTTCACGTCAATCGCAAGCGGCGCACTCACAGCGGCTTTACCGTCACGGGCTGGCCCGGGTGGATGGCGAGACCAGCGGGCGCGCGCGCCTCCAGCTTGAACACCAGCTTCTCGCGGTTGTTGACGCTGAAGATCACCGGCGGGGTGAATTCGGCCTGGGCGGCGATGAAGGTGATGGTCGCTGTCATCGGCTTGCAGCCATCGCAATTGACCTGAACCTTCTGCCCCAGCTTCACCTTGGGCAGCTCCGATTCCGGCACGAAGAAGCGCGCATAGACATTGGCCGGCGGCAGCACCGACACCACAGGCGTGGAAGCCGGCACATATTCGCCGGGCCGGAAATAGATGTCCTGCACCGGGCCTTCTGTCTGCGAGGTGATCTGGCGCTGCGCCAGGCCATAAGCCGCGCCCTTCAGGTTCGCTTCCATCTGGCCGATCTGGGCCTGAAGCTGGCCGATCCGCGCCGCCGATTGCTGTGCATTGGTGCGCGCCAGATCCAGCTGCGTCGGCGTGCCGGCATGGGAACGCGCAAGGCTTTCCTGCCGGCCCAGTTCGGTGCGCGCATAGACCAGATTGGATTGTTCCTGTTTCAGTGAGGCGCGCGCCTGGTCCAATGCGCTGCTCGCCTGTTCCTGGCCGGCCTGCTGTGTCGTTGAATCCAGCACGAACAACAGATCGCCGCGCTTGACCACGGTGCCGCGCTCGACCTTCAGCGCGGTAACCCAGCCGGCCTGGGGCGCGGAGATCATGGCAAAGTCGCCCTCGCCATAACCCAGCCAGCCCTGGTCGTGCTTCTCTTCGCAGGCGCCAAGCGCCAAAGGAAGCATCAGCGCGAGCAGCAGCCGTTTCATGGCGCCTTCTCCACCGAGAGGCCCCTGAGCAAGGTGGCGATATGGGTCTCGATCAGGCCCTGATAGTCGTAAGGCTCCGCATCGAACCTGCCGAACAAGGTGCGCCACAGGATCATCACCAGAAGCGGCGCCACGCACAGCCGCGCGGCGTGGCCCGGCACCACCTTGCGGAATTCACCGCGCGCGACACCGCGCGCGATGATGCTCTCGAACAGGCCGAGGCCACGATCGATGATCTCCTGGCGCCAGAACTCGGCCAGCTCGGGAAAATTGCCCGCTTCCGCCAGCAGCACTCGCGCCAGCACCACCCGGTCGCTGGTGGACGCGAAATGGCCCAGCGTGCCGATGACAAAGCGCAGCTGGCCGGCGGCCGGCGTGTCGGCGCGCTTCAATTGTTCGGTGACGGCGGCAATCCGTTCGCCGATCGACTGGCGCGCCAGCGCCTTGAACACCGCCTCCTTGCTTTCGAAATAGAGATAGATGGTGCCCTTGGTGATGCCGGCGCGGGCGGCGATGTCATCCATCCGGGTGCCGGAAAAGCCCTTGGCCGCGAAACAGGCCAGCGCCGCCTCCAGGATTTCCGGGGCACGCGCGTCCTTGCGGCGGGTCCAGCGTTGCGCCTTCATCCCTCCATTAATAACTGACCAGTCAGTTAGTTCCAAGAGGAACCTGTTTAATCCTCAAAAAGTGCCCGTTGGGCTTGGAAAAGCTGCACCAGATAGTCCACCACCAGCCGGATAGCCGGCTCCCTGGCGTCCTGCCGCCGGATCACGGACCAAAGCTCACGGGCCGGCGGTTCCGGGCCCAGCGCACAGCGCTGCAGCCGTGGCTCGGCCCGGCCGAGGAAATGCGGCAGCAGGGCCACCCCTGCCCCGGCCTTGGCGGCCACGGCCTGGGCAAACTGGTTGCTGGTGCGGAAGGCGACGCGCGCACGCGGAAAGCGCCGCGCTAGCCACACCGCTTCCGGCAGGAAGGCATTGGCTTCATCAAAGCCGACAAAAACAGGCACAGTCCCCTTTTGCAGACGGCGGCGCCATTCGGGCGCGGCGTAAAATCCGAACCCGAATGTCGAAAGACGTTTGGCGATCACATCGCCGTCCCGCGGACGGCCCAGGCGAACCGCAATATCCGCCTCGCGCCGCTCCAGACTCACCAGACGGACATCGGTGGTGACTTCGATATCCAGCCTGGCGTGCCGCGCGGCCAGTTTGCCGAGTTGTGCCACCAGAAAACCCTGCGCCAAGCCGGTCGTGGTGTTGACGCGGATGAGCCCGCCGGGGCCCGTGTCAGAACCGCCGCGGATCAGGCTCGCGGCCGCGCTCTCCATTTCACTCGCCGCCGCCAGCGCGCGGTTGCCGGCGGCGGTGAGCACATAGCCGCCGGGCCGCCGCTCGACCAGTTTTTCCCCCAGCCCGCGTTCCAGCGAGGCGATCCGCCGCGCGATGGTGGCGTGATTGACCGACAAAGCGCGCGCCGCCGCCGACAGGCTGCCGTGGCGCGCCAGGGCGAGAAAGACCGGGACATCCTCCCAGGCGAGCGCTGTGCGAAAACGATCAGCCATTGCGCAACAATAGCGAATTTTCTCACAGGGCGCGACCGCCTATCTCTCGACCGTGTCTCAGAGGCGCATTGCCATGCCCGCGTCCCACATCACCCTCACCCTGATCGGCGGCCCCACCGCCCTGATCGAGACGGGCCGGTTTCGCCTGCTCACCGATCCGACCTTCGACCCGCCGGGCCTCTACCAGGAAAAACCCGTCCGCTTCGAAAAAACGTCGGGTCCCGCGGTGGCGGTCGATGCGATCGGTGCGCTCGACGCGGTCCTGCTGACGCACGACCAGCATCTGGACAATCTGGACAGAAGCGGCCGCGCCCTCCTGCCGCGCGCCGGCACGACCTTCACCACCCGGCCCGGCGCAACACGCCTTGGCGGCAACGCGACCGGTATGGCGCCGTTTGAAACCCGTGTTCTTCAGCAGCCGGATGGCGGCAAGCTGTTTGTCACCGCCACGCCGGCGCGGCACGGGCCGGTGGGCATCGAGCCGCTCTCCGGCGATGTCGTCGGGTTCCTGCTGGGCACGCAGCAGCCTGGCGATACGCTCTATGTCACCGGCGATACCGTCTGGTACGAGGGGATTGCCGAAGTCGCCCGCCGCTTCTCGCCCAAGGTGGTGATGCTGTTCACGGGCGCCGCCCAGCCCAGGGGAAGTTTTCTGATGACCATGGGCAGCAACGATGCCCTGGAAGCGGCCCATGCCTTCGGCAAGGCCGCCATCGTTGCCGTTCACAATGAAGGCTGGGTGCATTTTCGCGAAAGCCAGGCCGAACTCGCGGACTCCTTCGCCAAGCTGGGCGCCGGTGCGCGCCTCACCCAGCTGGAAAAAGGCCGGCCCGTGCGGTTTGCCTTGTAGGGACATGCGAGAGAGGTGCGGTACGCTCGAGCGACTTCCCAGCCGTCCTGGCGGCGCCTAAAAAAGCCTCGATGGGAAATACCGAACCCGACGCCCTCTCGACCGAGCGCGCCGAGCTCATCGCCATTTCCGATGCGATGACGCAGGCCGTGCCACAGCTCGCAGCCGAGCTGGGCCGCTGGCGCGACACGCTCGAAGAAGGCTTGAAAGATGCCCGCAGCGAGCTCGTCGGCGAGCGGCATCTCGAAGAGGCGACGCGCTCGCTTCGCCACATCTGGCTGGCGGCGGCGGCCAATGCAACCAGCAAGGCCTACCGCTCGCCGTCGGACGGCGAGGCGGTGCTGACGCCAAGCGGGCGCTTCCACAATTTCGGCTATGAACGCGACCTGCAGCCGGAGCAGCTGGAGCGGCGCTGCGCCCATTTCTTCGAGGCCCCACCGCCGGGCTGGACCGCCGATCATGTGGTCTATTCCAGCGGCCAGGCGGCGATGAATGCGGTCTTGACCCATCTCACCGCGCTTCATCCCATTCTGGGCGTGCATCATGCGGGCGCCTATTTCGAAACGGGCGAGCTCCTGGCGCTTTATGGAAAGCGCGTGGAACGGCGAGACCCTGCCCGCAAGCCGGACCTTGTGATTGCCGAACCGGTATGGTGCGACGGCGCCGCCTTCGGACAGAACCGGCCGGGCGAGATCGCCGCGCTCTGCGAAAAATCCGCCGCCACCCTGCTGATCATCGACAGCACGCTGGCGGGCCTGGACGACAGGCTCAACGCTGTGCTCGACAATCTCTCGCGGCCGATCACGGTTTTCCGCGTTCACTCAGGCCTCAAGCTGTTTCAGCAGGGGCTCGAACTCGCCGATATCGGCATTGTGAGCGTCTATGGGGGAGACCCGGGCGAGCATTTGCGCGCCATCCGCACCTTGCACGGCACCGGGCTTCGCTTCGCGGACGTGGCTGCTCTTGAGCTTCCTTTCTTTCTGGATGCCCGCTCGACCCGCCGTTACGAGGACGCGATCTTTGCGCACAATGCGCGGCTTGCCCGCGCCGTGTCGCGGGGCTCCGGGCCTTTCGCGCCAGCGGTGCATCCCTCTCTCTCATCTTCGACCGGCCGCGCCCCCTTCTGCATCTTCACCTTGGCCGATCCGGGGGCCGACCCCCGCGCCAGCTATGAGGCGGTCGAACAGGCCATCGTGGCGGGCGCGGCTCGCCGCAACCTGGTCCTGGATCGCGGCGGCAGTTTCGGCTTCCGCGGTCAGCGCCTTGAAGTGGTGCGGCCGGCCGGACGGCCGCCCTTTCTGCGCGTGGCTCTGGGCCGGCGCGCCGGACCGAGCCTTGCGGGCGTGATCGACCTTTTCTCCTCGCTCTCGTTCTGACCAGGCTTGGCGCGGCGCCCGTCAGGG
>CAYQZM010000153.1:0-4941 GCA_964421935.1 uncultured Rhizobium sp.
CTTCCTTTGTCGGCTCCGGTGATCAGCCGGCGCGATCGCGAAAAACAAAAACCGGACGCGCGAACCCCTTCTCGCGTCCGAACTTGCGGAGGACTGAGGAGCTGGGCTCCTGAGTCGCGCGTCTTAAGCTCTTAAACTGACTTCCCAGCAGCGTTTTTGCGGTTTTTGGCGCAAACGGCCTGCCCTGGAAGGTGGCGGCTTATACCTATCAGGGTCCGGGGGGTCAAGCGGCTCAAAGCCCAGCTTTTCCGTGGCTTTGCCACCCCGGCAGACCGGACAAATGTTTACAATGAAATCATATTGCCGTTGCGTCGGACCGGCCCCAACTCATAGTGTCATCGCGAAACATTCCGTCTGACTGCATGACGCGACCGATCCGCGCGATTTCATCACCGCCGTCCGTCTCCCGGCGGCTGGTGATGCTGTTTGCGCTGCTGGCCTTCGCGCTTCAGGCCTATCTGGTTCAGACACATATGCATGGGCAACCAGGCGTTCTGAGCCTGAAGCCGCATGTTTCCGCGCCGGTCCAGCCGGCGCCGTTCGACCCCCTGGCCCCCGCCAATTGCGCGCTGTGCCAGGAAATCCTGCATGCCGGAACGGCGATCACGCCGGACAATTCCCCATCGGCATTGCTGCTCACCGGGATCGCGATGGTTCCCGCCATTGCGCTCCTGCCCGCTGAGGCCCTTGCGCTGACCACCGGCTGGCGCAGCCGGGCCCCGCCGCACCACTAAACCTCCCTTTTTTCGCTTTTTTCGGGACCCCTGTTTCGGGTCTCCGGCTGCTTTCCAGTTTTGGAGGCATTTTTGACCAGGAAAACGACGCCCGCCACGCCGCGGGTGAGAAGGTTCCCGCCAGGAGCCAAGCCCATGAAACCGGCCACACTATGGGCCGCAGCGCTGCTTCTGCCCCTGGCCGGCTGCGCCGCGGGGCCGGATTTCAAGAAACCGGCCGCTCCACCGGTCAGCGACTATACCGCCCACCCCGTGACCACCACCGCCGCGAGTGCGGTTGCCGGCGGGAACGCCCAGCACTTCGTCAAGGGGGCGGAAATCGCGGCTGACTGGTGGACGCTTTTTCACTCCAAGCCGCTCAACGACCTGATCGCCCAGGCACTCGCCAACAATCACGATCTGAAAGCTGCGCAGGCCGCATTGCAGGTGGCCCGGGAACATACCGCCGCCCAGCGTGCCGCTTTCTTCCCAACCCTGACCGGAAGCTTTGCCGCCAGCCGCCAGACCCAACCGGGATCCCTGGCGCCTGTGCCCAGCAACAACGCCTTCACCTACAACCTGTTCACGCCACAGGTCAGTGTTTCCTATGCGCCGGATGTGTTCGGCCTTACCCGCCGGACAGTCGAGTCCTACAAGGCCCAGGAAGAGGAAGCGCATTATCAACTGGCCGCGGCCTACACCACCCTGGTCAACAATGTCGTGGTGGCCGCCGTCAATGCCGGCGCGGTCGAGGCTCAGATCACCGCCACCCACGAGCTGATCGACGCCAACACCAAGATGGTGGAGATTCTCAAGAACCAGTTCGCCAAAGGCTATGCCAGCCGTATCGATCTGGCCGCGCAGGAAGCGCAACTGGCCCAGACCGTCGCCACCCTGCCCCCGCTGATCAAGCAGCAAGCGCAGCTTCACGATCAGCTTGCGGTGCTGACAGGACAGTATCCCTCGCAGGCGCCCGAACAAAAATTCGCGTTGGCCAGCCTCAACCTGCCCAGCGATGTCCCGGTCAGCCTGCCCTCCCAGATGGTTGAACAACGACCGGACGTGCTGCAGGCCCAGGAGAATATGCACGACGCCAGCGCCCAGATCGGCGTCGCCATCGCCAATCGCCTGCCCAATATCCAGCTGACCGCCAACGCCGGCAGCACGGCGCTCGCCATCGGACAGGTGTTCGGCCCCGGCACCGGCTTCTGGAGCCTCGGCTCGACGATGACGGCCACCATCTTCGATGCAGGCGCCCTTCTGCATCAGGAACGTGCCGCACGCGCCGCCTATACCCAGGCGGCCGAACAATATCGCAGCACCGTTCTCAACGCCTTCCAGAATGTGGCCGACAGCTTGACGGCCCTGGCGCAAGACGCCGAGGGTCTCAAGGCCGCGGCCAATGCGGAAGCCGCCGCCCGGGCGACGCTGACCCTGACCCAACGCCGGGCCCAGGACGGCTATGCCAACAATCTTGCACTGCTGAGCGCCGAACAGGCCTATCAGCAGGCGCGCATCACCACCATTCAGGCCCAGCAAAATCGCTACACCGATACGGCGGCGCTGTTTCAGGCCCTGGGCGGCGGCTGGTGGCATCGCGCCGATCTGGAAGGGAACCAGGATGCGAAATAAATCCGCTCTCGCCGCAGCTGCCACGCTGATCCTGTGGTCGGCGGCCTGCTCGCCCAAAAAAGACAATGATCAACGCGCTTCCGTAACCCCGACCAATGTGACGCTGACCGCCGAGCAGCGGAGTCATATTCACTTCTACACGGTTGCCCCGGTCCGGTTTCACAAGGCGATCGACACCACCGGCGTGGTGGATTTCGACAATGATCAGGCCACCAGTGTGATCTCGCCGATGTCGGGGCCGGTCACCCGGCTGATGGTCTCGCCGGGTGATCCGGTGCGTAAGGGCCAGGCATTGGCGGCGGTGGCCTCCGCCGATTATGCCACCGCCGTCAGCGCCTATCAGAAGGCCGTCGTCACCGCCGCCAATGCGCGCCGGATCGCGGACGCCGACAAGGATCTGGTGCGCGATCAAAGCGTCTCACAGCGCGAGGCCGACCAGGCCCAAAGCGACGCCGCCAATGCCGAAGCCGATCGCGACGCCGCTTTCCAGGGCTTGACCGCGCTCAACATGGATGAAGCCACCATCCGCGACATCCGGGCCGGAAAGCCGCTGGCGCGCGTCGAAGGCCTGATCCGCTCGCCCCTCGCCGGGACCGTGGTCGAGCGGCTGATCACGCCTGGCCAGCTTCTGCAGGCCGGCACCACGGCCAGCTTTACCGTCGCCGATCTTTCCAAGGTCTGGGTGATGGCGCAGGTCTTCGAGTCCGATCTCGGCGCCGTTGGCATCGGCGACAGCGCCAAGGTTACGACCGACGGCGGCACGTTCTCAGGAACGGTCACCAACATCACGCCGCAAGTGGATGCCGATACACGCTCCATGAAGGTGCGCGTGACGGTGCCCAATCCGCGCGGCCGGCTGAAGCGGCAGATGTATGTCCACGTCCAGATACAAGCGCGTCAGGAAAGCACCGGCCTTCTGGTCCCGGTTTCCGCCGTGCTGCGCGACGACGAAAACCTGCCCTTCGTCTATGTCGCGCAGGCCGACGGCAGTTTCGCGCGGCGGCATGTGACCTTGGGGGTGCGCACAGGCGACAGCAATCAGATCACCGAAGGCCTGCGGCCCGGTGACCGGATCGTGGTCGATGGCGGTCTCTTCGTTCAATTCCTGCAGAACCAATGAGCGATCATCCCGCGTCACCTCCGTCCGGCCGCATGGCCTCGCTGATGAACGGGCTTGTCGCCTCGTCGCTGCGCCAGCGCGTGCTGATCGTGTTGCTGACCCTGCTTTTGACCGGCGCCGGCATCCGTTCGCTCGACCGCCTGCCGGTGGACGCCTATCCCGACCTGTCGCCACCCATGGTCGAGATCATCACCCAATGGCCAGGTCATGCCGCCGAAGAAGTAGAGCGGCTGATCACGGTGCCCATCGAGGTCGGCATGAACGGCCTGCCGCGGATGACCACGGAGCGTTCCATCTCGCTCTATGGCCTGTCGGATGTGGTCTACACCTTCGAAGACGGCACCGATCGCTATTTTGCGCGCCAGGAAGTGTTCAATCGGATGGGCGATCTCAGCCTGCCCAGCGGCGTGACACCGTCCGTCACACCGCTCACCTCGCCATCCGGGCTGATCTATCGCTATGTCCTGCAAAGCTCGGATCGCTCCCCGATGGAGCTCAAAACGTTCGAGGATTGGGTGATCGAGCCGCAATTCCGCTCCGTGCCCGGCGTGGCCGACGATTCCGGTTTCGGCGGCGGCACCATGCAGTATCAGGTGCTGCTGGATCCGGCCAAGATCGCCGGCCAGGGCCTTTCGGTGGCGCAGGTGGAAGCCGCGCTCTCGGCCAACAACAGCAATGCCGGCGGCGGCTTCTATTCCCAAGGCGGCCAGTTCTATTACGTGCGGGGCCTCGGCCGCATCGTCACGCCGGAAGACATCGGCAATGTGGTTCTGGCTGTGCACAATGGCACGCCGGTGCTGGTCAAGGATGTCGGCCGGGTGGTGATCGGCATTGCGCCGCGCCTGGGCGAATTTGGCTTCGAGAAGCAAAATGACGCGGTGGAAGGCGTCATCATGCTGCGCACCGGCGAGAAAACCCAGGATGTGCTGAAGCAGGTCGAGGCCAAGACCAGCGACCTGAACGAACATGTCCTGCCCAAGGATGTGAAAGTCGTGCCCTTTTACGACCGCAGCGACCTGGTGGCGTTGACCATTTCTGTGGTCAAAGAAAATTTGCTGCTCGGCATGGCCCTGGTCGTAACGGTGCTGATCTTTTTCCTTTACGACATCCGTGCCGGGCTGATCGTCGCCGTCACTATACCGCTGTCGCTGCTCTTCGCTTTTGTCTGCCTGGACATTCAGGGGGCCTCAGCCAACCTTTTGTCCATCGGCGCCGTGGATTTCGGCATCCTGGTGGATGCTGCGGTGGTGATGGTGGAAAACATCTTCCGCCAGATCGCCTTAAAGCAAGGCACGCCGGCCACAGTGATGCAAATCATCAAGGATGCGGCCGCGGAAGTGGACCGCCCTCTCGTCTATGCGGTGGCGGTGATCGTGGTGGGTTTCCTGCCCATCTATGTCCTGTCCGGACCCTCAGGCCTCCTGTTCAAGCCCATGGCCGACACGATGGTCTTCGCCCTGATCGGTTCGTTGATCG
>CAYQZM010000154.1:0-8036 GCA_964421935.1 uncultured Rhizobium sp.
CTTTTCACCCGCCGGACGGAAAGTCTGGCGCGTCACAGTGGCCAGGTGAGCTTTCCCGGCGGACGCAGCGAGGCGCGCGACCTTTCTCCCATCGAGACCGCGCTGCGCGAGACCTTTGAAGAGACCGGCATTGCTCCCAACTTCGTCTCGGTGGCGGGTTATCTCGACCGCTATCTCACCGGCACCGGCTTCGACATCCAGCCGGTGGTGGGATCGGTGGCCGAGGGCTTTGCGCTGGTGCCCGATGCCAGCGAGGTGGCGGCCACTTTCGAGGTGCCGCTGACCTTCTTGCTCGATCCGGCCAACCGGCGGCGCGAGACACGCGACTTCGGCGGCCGCGAGCGGCGCTTTTACGCTTTCACGTATGAAGGCCATGAGATCTGGGGCGCCACCGCCGCCATCATCGTCAATCTGGCGGAACATTTAGTTGGTATAAGCTGAGTCATGCGGCTTGATCCCTCCCAGCATGGTTGGATGACCTCGCCAGAGACCCTTGCGGTCATGGCGGCGCTTGGTGACGCGCGATTCGTCGGGGGTGCTGTGCGCAACGCGCTGCTGGGCGTGCCGGTGGTGGACATCGATATTGCGGTGCCTATTCCACCCCAGGATGCGGCCGCCCGTCTTCGGGCCAAGGACATCAAGGTGGTGGAGACGGGCATGGACCATGGCACCGTCACGGCCATCGCCGGCGTGCACGCTTTTGAAGTCACCTCGCTGCGCCGCGATGTGGAGACGGATGGCCGCCGCGCCGTGGTCGCTTTCACCGACGACTGGGCCCAGGATGCCGCGCGGCGGGATTTCACCATCAACGCCCTCTATGCCTCGGCGGGGGGCGAGATTTTCGATTATGCCACCGGCATTGAGGACCTGACTGCGGGGCGGGTGCGCTTTGTCGGCGATGCGAAGACGCGCATTGCCGAAGACTATCTCAGGGTGCTGCGCCTGTTTCGCTTTCATGCCTGGTACGGCAAGGGCGATCTGGATGCGCAGGCGCTGCGCGCTGCCGCGGAGGCGAAAGGCAAACTCAAGACGCTGTCAGGCGAGCGCATCGCCAAGGAATTGCTGCGCCTGCTGGAAGCGGAGAAGCCGGGGCCGGTACTGCGGGTGATGGCTGCCACCGGCATCCTCTCGCAGCTTTTGCCGGGGGTGCTGCAGCTTCAGCGCCTGGAACGGCTGACCGAAATCGAGGCCGAGAATCTTTTTCCCCGCGACGGCCTGCTGGGGCTTGCGGCGCTGTTGCCGGACACCACCGAAGCAGCCCATGCGGTGGCCGACGCCTTGCGGCTGTCCAATGCCGATCGCGTGCGGCTGGAACAGGTGCTCGGCGGTGACGATCTCCCGGATCATCTTTCCGCTTCGCAGGCGCGCCAGCTTCTGTACCGCATCGGACCGGGCCGCTTTCGCGACAGGGTGATGCTGCATTGGGCCGGCGTGCCCAAAGGGGCGGGTCTGCCCTGGCGCATCCTGTTGGAAATGGCGAAAACCTGGCAGCGGCCGCGTTTTCCACTCACCGGCCGGGACGTGATGACGGCCGGCGTCGCGGAGGGGCCGGAGGTGGGCCGCATCCTGGCCCAGGTGGAAGACTGGTGGGTTGGCGGCGATTTTTCGGCGGATGAGAGAGCCTGCCATGAGCGTCTCAAGACGGTGATCGCTGGTCCATGAGCATGACGCTTCTCGATTCGCTCTCTCTGCCGGGCGATGCGGCCAAACCCAATGAAGATGCGTTCGGCCATGATGCGCGGGCCGCGGTTGTGCTGGATGGTGCCACCCCGCTGGGCGATGGCGTGATGCCGGGGCCCAGCGATGCGGCCTGGATCGCGCAGTTCGGCGCGCGGCGGCTCTTAGCGCATCTGAGGGAGGGGGAGGGCGCGCGCAAGGCGGTGCGCGGCGCGCTGGCCGATGCCCAGAAAAGCTTCGAAGCATTGCGCCGCCACCCACCGGAAGAGATGTGGCAGACGCCCTGCGCCAGCATGATGCTGGCGGTGCCGGGCGAGGGCCATGTGGAATTCCTGTCTTTCGGCGATTGCGCCGCGCTGCTGCAGCCGGAAGGCGGTGCGGTCACGGTGGTGGGCGAGACCTTCGACAAGCGCGCCGCGGAAGCCAGCCGCGCCCAGGCTATTGCCAAAGAAAAGAAGCTGTCGCCGGCCACGGGCCTGCATCGGCCGGAATTCCTGGATGCCCTGCGGGCGACGCGCAATCGCGTCAACAGCGGCAATTACTGGCTGTTCAGTCCGGATGTGAAAGCGGCCTCGCATGCGATGCGCCGGGTGGTGAAAGCCGCGCCGGGCGCACATCTGTTGCTGGCCAGTGACGGCTTTCTGGCGCTGGCCTCGGATTATGGCGCCTATGGCGCTGACAGTCTGATGCGCGCGGCTTTGGAGAAGGGATTGACGGCGCTGGGCGAACAGCTGCGTGCCATCGAGGCCGGCGATGCCGGCGGCGACAAGTTTCCGCGCTTCAAGAAGAGCGACGATGCTACCGCGCTGCTTTTGCGGTTGGTCTAAGCGTAGCCGCTGAAGCTCACTCTATGGCCTTCAAAACAGCGTCCCCGCCGTGCCAGATCATGGCCACCGCGACATAAACGACAATGGCCAGGCCGATATAGGCGATCCAGCGATAACGCTCGAGCAGTCGGGCGATCACATTGGCCGCGGCACCCATCAGCGCCACCGACAGCAACAACCCGATCACCAGCACGTCCAGGTGATCGCGGGCGGCGCCGGCCACGGCCAGCACATTGTCCAGGGACATCGAGACGTCGGCCACCAGGATCTGGAAGATGGCGCGCCTGGCGGAGGCATTGCCTTCGATCTCGGGCGCCGCATGATCCTTGCTGCCGGAAATGTCGCGATACATCCGCCAGCACACCCACAGCAGCAGGATGCCGCCGGCCAGGGTCAGGCCGATGATGGCCAGCAGCTTGACCGCCACCGCCGCCATCACGATCCGCAAGCCCACCGCCGCCATCAGGCCCCAGAAAATCACCTTCTTGCGCAGCTGCGGGGGCACGCGCGCGGCGGCCATGCCGATCACCACGGCATTGTCGCCGGCCAGCACCACATCGATCATCAGCACTTGCGCGAGTGCGATGAGGCCGCCGGAGTGGAAGAGGGTCAGTTCCATCATGCCGTCCGCGGGAAAAGGCCGGTCTGGCGCAGGGCTTCGCCCAGCACCATCGCCGCTGCCTGGGCCACGTTCAGGGAGCGCAGGCCCGGCCGCAAGGGAATCACCAGCCGGGCATCTGCGGCGTCATGCACCTCATCGGGCACGCCAGCGCTTTCCCGGCCCACCAGCAAGGTGTCGGATGCCTTAAAGGCGAAATCGGCATAGGTCATGGCGCCCCGTGTGGTCAGCAGCACCAGTCTTTGTCCACCATTGAGCCCCCCATTGGCAGAAAGTCCCTCCCGGAACCGGTTCCAGGAGGCATGACGGCGAATATCGGCGCTTTTGAGATAATCCATGCCGGCACGGCGGAAATTGCGGTCCGCGAGCAAAAAGCCACAGGGTTCGATCACATCGATCCCCACCCCAAGACAAGCGCCCAGCCGCATCAGGCTGCCCGCATTCTGTGGAATATCGGGCTGATATAACGCCAGACGCACCAAATCCTCCGCTAAACCCCGTCTGTCCCAGGTTAAGTCGCGGGCGGACAAGGCATTTTCTGCGGCATCGTGCCGCAAGACCCTCAAAAAGCGACTCTCTATTTTACCGGCCCAATGAACAAGCCACCGGGGCAAAAAGGGGGCGGGCGCGTCACCGCGTCAGTACCGTCCCGAGAGCTGTTTGTGGCAAGAGTTCGGGCCTTTCTTTTTTGCTTTTCACGTTTCAAGGGTGGACCCAGTGGCAGCTACGACGAGTGACGCGGGCACGCGACGCGATTTTCTCTATGTCGCGACAAGCGCGATGGGCGCGGTGGGCGTGGCCGCCTTTGCCTGGCCTTTCATCGACCAGATGAACCCTTCTACAGCGGCGCTGGCGCTGGCCTCGACCGAGGTGGACCTTTCCGCCATCCAGCCCGGCCAGCAGATCGTCTATAAGTGGCGCGGCCATCCGCTCTTCGTGCGCCGCCGCACCCCGGCCGAGATCGCTGAATCCAAGGCGGTCGACGTGAACTCCTTGCCCGATCCCCTGGCCAACAACGACAACCTGGCGGAGAACGCCCCGGCCACCGACGCCAACCGCGCCACCAAGCCGGAATGGCTGATCCTGATCGGCGTGTGCACCCATCTGGGCTGCACCCCGACCGTGTCCACGCCGCAGATGCCGGAAGGCGACTACGGCGGCTGGCTCTGCCACTGCCACGGCTCGCAGTACGATACGGCCGGCCGTATCCGCAAAGGCCCGGCGCCGCGCAACCTGCAGGTGCCGCCCTATTCCTTCCTGTCCGCCACCCGCGTCAAGGTCGGCTAAGGAGAACAACAATGTCTGGCCCTTCGACCTATAATCCCAAGTCCGGTCTCGAGCGTTGGCTCGACACCCGCCTGCCGTTGCCGCGCCTGCTGCACGATACGATTCACACCTTCCCGACGCCGCGGAACCTGAACATCTGGTACACCTTCGGCGGCATCCTCACCTTCTGCCTGGCGGTCCAGATCGTCACCGGCATCGTGCTGGCGATGCACTATGTCGCCAACGCGACCTTGGCCTTCGACTCCGTCGAAAGCATCATGCGCGACGTCAATTACGGCTGGCTGCTGCGCTATCTGCACGCCAATGGCGCGTCGATGTTCTTCCTGGCTGTCTACATCCACATGTTCCGCGGCCTCTATTACGGTTCCTACAAGGCTCCGCGCGAGCTGATCTGGATCATCGGTGTGATCATCTATCTGCTGATGATGGCCACCGCTTTCTTCGGCTATGTGTTGCCGTGGGGCCAGATGTCCTTCTGGGGCGCCACCGTCATCACCAACCTGTTCAGCGCCATTCCGGTGGTGGGCAACCACATCGCCACCTGGTTGTGGGGCGACTTCGCGGTCGGCGATGCCACCCTCAACCGCTTCTTCTCGCTGCACTATCTCTTGCCCTTCATCATCGCCGCGGTGGTGGGCCTGCATATCTGGGCGCTGCACGTTCCCGGCAACAACAACCCGCTGGGCATCGACGTGAAGAGCCCGCAGGACACGGTGCCCTTCCACCCCTATTACACGGTGAAGGACGCCTTCTATCTGGTCCTGTTCGCGATCTTCTTCGCGATCATCGTCTTCTACGCCCCGAACTTCTTCGGCAATCCGGACAATTACCAGCAGGCCAATCCGCTGGTGACCCCGCCCGACATCGTGCCGGAGTGGTATCTGCTGCCCTTCTACGCGATGCTGCGGTCCATCCCGAACAAGCTGCTTGGCGTGATCGTGATGTTCGGCGCCATCGCCACCCTGGTGTTCATCCCCTGGCTGGACACCAGCCGCGTGCGATCCTGCCGCTTCCGACCGCTGATGAAGCAGTTCTTCTGGGCTTTCCTGGTGGCCTCGGTGCTGCTGGGTTATTGCGGCGGACAGAGCGTGGATGCAGCCCGCTTCGGCATCCCGCTAGTGTGGGTGGCCCGCATTTGCTCGCTCTACTACGACGCCTTCTTCTGGCTGATCATGCCGATCGTCGGCCTGATCGAGACGCCCAAGAAGCTTCCCGCCTCCATCGCTCAATCCGTCCTCGGCGACACCGCCGCGGCACCCGCCGAGTGAGAAACACCATGCGTCTGACGACTGTCACACTCGGTCTTGCTGTCGGCCTTCTGGCCTCCACCTCCGCCTTTGCGGCGGACACCACGCGGCTTCCGCCCAAGGATGTCTCCTTCTCCTTTGAAGGCCCGTTCGGTACCTATGATCGCGGCGCTCTGCAGCGCGGCTATCAGGTCTACAAGGAGGTCTGCTCGGCCTGCCATTCGGCCCAGCACCTGGCCTTCCATAACCTGGACGAAGCAGGCGGGCCGGAGTTCAGCGAAGCCCAGGCGCGCGCGCTGGCGGCGGCGGTAAAGGTGCCGGCCGATCCCAACGACAAGGGCGAAACCACGGACGACAAGGGCGTGCCGCTGATGCGCTCGGCGACCCTGGCGGACCATTTCCCCTCGCCCTATCCCAACGAGCAGGCTGCCCGCGCCAACAATAGCGGTGCGCTGCCACCCGATCTCAGCATGATCGTCAAGGCGCGCGAAGGCGGGCCGCAGTATGTCTATTCCATCCTGACCGGCTTTGGCGGCCATCCGCCGGCCGGCTTCAAGGTGACGGACGGCAAGTATTACAACCCCTATTTCGAGGGCTGGAACATCACCATGCCCCCTCCGCTGAAGGACGGCACCGTCACCTATTCCGACGGCACCAAGGCGACCCTGGACCAGGAAGCGCATGACGTGGTGACGTTCCTGTCCTGGGCTTCCGAACCGAAGATGGAAGAGCGCAAGCGCTTCGGCTTTGGCGTGATCGTGTTCCTGCTGGTGCTGGCGGGGCTTCTGTTCGGTTCGTACCGCAAGATCTGGAAAGACGCGCATTAAGCGTCCCGTTCCAAGCTGACTTGAAAAGGCGCGGGATCACCCGCGCCTTTTTCATTTGCGGCCTACTGGGGGCAGGGCGAATTCTGGCAGGTCGTGCTGGCCACCGGCCCTTCGCCGATCTCCACCAGAAAGCCTGGCTCATTCTTGGCGCCATCAAAATGCGCCTTGCCGGGGAAATGGGTGACAAAGGTGCCCGCCCGCATCGGCCAGGTCTTGGACGGATCGTACGTGTTGCTCGATCCCACCCCCCAGGTGCCGGAGGCGACATAGAAATAGCGGATGGTGGAATGGTAGTGCGGCCGGCTCATATTGCCGGGCAGCCATTCCGCCAGCCGCACATAAAGGCCAGGCTTGGAAGGATCACCCACCAGATTGACGTGGCGCTGGCCGCCTTCGCCTTCCCATTTCATCTTGTCCGGCGCCAGGAACACGACATGGCTGGGATCGGGCGGGGGCGGATTGTCCTGGGCCGAGCCGCGCAGCGACAAGAGGCCGAGCCAGATCAGGCTGAGGCAGAAGGATTTTCCCAGATTGTTCAATTGATCCTCCCCAGGGCGTAGGCGCGAGCCGGAGCCCATTTGAAAATTTTTAAGCCAGCCTACGCCCGTCCCGGTCCCGCGGGAACCGCTGCTTGCCCGTCACAGACTCTGTGCTAAAAGGCCCGGCAACCCGCATTTTCCGGCCTTTTTCCATGACAAAGACGGTTCTCGGCATTATCGGCGGGTCTGGCGTCTACCAGATCGATGGGCTGGAAAACGCCAAATGGCAGGCGGTCAAAAGCCCTTGGGGTGAGCCGTCCGATCAGCTTCTGACTGGCACCTATGCCGGGGTGGACCTGGTGTTCCTGCCGCGCCATGGCCGCGGCCATATCCAGACGCCGACCAGCATCAACTACCGCGCCAATATCGACGCGCTGAAGCGCGTGGGCGTGACCGATGTGATCTCCGTCTCGGCCTGCGGCTCGCTGCGGGAGGAGCTGCCGCCCGGCACCTTCGTGATGGCCGACCAGTTCATCGACCGCACTTTCGCGCGGGAGAAAAGCTTCTTCGGGCCGGGCTTTGTTGCCCATGTGCCCATGGCCCATCCGGTGTGTCCGAAGCTTTCCGGCGCCCTCACTCTGGCGGCGCGGGAACAGAAGATCGATCACAGCGAGGGCGGAACCTATATCTGCATGGAGGGACCGCAATTCTCCACCCGGGCCGAGAGCTTTCTCTATCGTTCCTGGGATTGCAGCGTCATCGGCATGACCGCGATGCCCGAAGCCAAGCTGGCCCGCGAGGCGGAGCTGCCTTACGCCATTGTCGGCATGGTGACTGATTATGACTGCTGGCACGACGATCACGAGCATGTGACGGTGGATGCCGTCATCAAGGTGATGCAGCAGAACGCGGCGAACGCGCGGCGGCTGATTCAGGCGGTGGCGCCCAAGCTGGGGCCGGAGCGCACGCCCTCCACCTGTCCCGACCGGCCGGAAACGGTGCTGGATTTCGCCATGATCACCGCGCCGGACAAGCGTGATCCCGCGCTGGCGGCGAAACTCGATGCGGTGGCT
>CAYQZM010000155.1:0-13134 GCA_964421935.1 uncultured Rhizobium sp.
CGGCATCTATCCGCCCGGCTCGACCTTCAAGACCGCAGTGGCGCTGGCGGCGATCGATGCCGGTATCGCCACACCCGAATATCGCGTGAGCTGCAACGGCGTCTTCAATTTCGGCGGCCACGCCTTCCATTGCTGGCAGCACCGGGGCCAGGGCAGCCTGGACGTGGTCGGAGGCATTCAGCATAGCTGCGACGTCTTCTTTTATGAGACCGCGCGCCGGGTCGGCATCGACAAGATCGAGGAAGCCGCGCGCAAGCTGGGTCTGGGTGCGCTGACCGGCATCGAGCTGCCGGGCGAACATTCGGGCCTGGTGCCATCGCGCGCCTGGAAAGAGAAGACCTATCACCAGGTCTGGCAGCAGGGCGATACCCTCAGCGTCGGCATCGGTCAGGGCTACGTCACGGTGACGCCGCTGCAGCTTTGCCAACAGGCGGCCCGCCTCGCCTCCGGCAAGGCGGTCGCGCCGCGCCTGGTGCATTCGGTAGGCGGCAAGGTGCTGCCGCGGCAGGAGTTTTCCAAGCTGGATTTCAGCGACGACGCCCTGGCCAAGGTGCGGCTGGGGATGAACAAGGTGATGAACGAGGTGGGCGGCACTGCCTATGCCCAGCGCATTCCCATTCCGGGGTTGGAATGGGCCGGCAAGTCCGGCACCGCCCAGGTGCGTGTCTATAGCGCCGAGGAACATCTGCGCGGCATGGCCAAGAATGCCAGTCTGGAGTGGAAGATGCGCGACCACGGTTTGTTCATCGGCTTTGGGCCGGTTGCCGATCCCAAATATGCCGTGGCCTGTATCGTGGAGCATGGCTCTGACGGCCATCCCCAGATCGTGGCGGCGCGCGATGTCATGCAGTTCGCCATGCAGCGCGATCCCATCAAGCTGCCGACGGCCTATCCGCCGGTCAATTCCGCCAGCGCCGCGCCGGAATCCGGGGATGATCGGCACGCCGACATCAAGCCCGTCTCCTTTATCAAGGCGGGCGGCTGATGGCCCTTCGCCCGTACGCCGCCGCCAAGCGCACCCTTTCCGCCGCCGCGCTTTTTGCCTGTGCCACGGCGCGAGGCGACATCTGATGCCGCTCTTCGACAAGAAGGACAAGAGCCGTTACGCCACCTTCACCCGCCGCTCTTTGGGGCTGGGCGGCGGCATGGCCGCGGTCTTTGCGGTGTTGGCAGGGCGGCTCTATCAGCTTCAGATCCGTGACGGTGACCAGTATATGGTCGAGGCGGAAGACAACCGGGTCAGTGAGCGGCTAATCGCGCCGCCGCGGGGCCACATCATCGACCGCTTCGGCGTGGAGCTGGCCAACAACCGGCGCAATTATCGCGTCCTGCTGGTGAGCGAACAGGCCAGCGAAGGCGTGAAGGCCGCGCTCGATACCATCGGTGAGATCATCCTGCTCAGCGACCAGCAGAAAAAGAAGGTCCTGCACGACATCGCCATGAACAAGAAGTTCGTGCCGGTGCCGGTGGCCGAGAACCTCTCCTGGGAAGATTTCTCCCGCGTCAATCTCCAACTGCCTTATTTGCCGGGCATCCAGTGTGATGTCGGCGAGATGCGCGACTATCCTTATGGCTCCGAGATGGTGCATGTGCTGGGCTATGTCGCTTCGGTGTCGGAGCAGGAGCTGCAGCAGAGCGACGATCCGCTGATGAGCCTGCCGGGCATGCGCATCGGCAAGCGTGGCATCGAAAAGGCCTATGACAAGCAGATCCGCGGCCGCGCCGGCGACAGCAAGGTCGAAGTCAATGCCTATGGCCGGGTGATCCGCGAGCTCGGCAAGGATCCCGGCGTTCCAGGCCAGGATGTCTGGCTCAGCCTCGATGGCGAGCTGCAGCGTTTCGCCGATCAGCGCCTGAGTGGGGAAAGCGCCGCCTGCGTGGTGATGGACGCGGCCAAGGGCGATGTCTTGGCGCTGTCTTCCACACCCGGTTTCGATCCCAACTGGTTCAATGTCGGGGTCACCGGCCCGCAATGGCACGATCTGACCACTTCCGACTACAAGCCGCTGCTCAACAAGGCCATCAGTGGCACCTATCCGCCCGGCTCTACGTTCAAGACCGCCATGGCGCTGGCGGCGGTGGATAACGGGATGGACGATTTCGTTGTCGATTGCACCGGCTCGATGCGGCTCGGCAACCACACTTTCTACTGCGATGCGTGGAGGATCGGCGGTCATGGCCATGTCAGCCTGACACGCGGCATCCAGGTCTCCTGCGACATCTACTTCTACGAAGTGGCGCGGCGGCTGGGCATCGACAAGATGGCCGAGGCCGCCCATGCCCTGGGACTGGGTTCGCCAACCGGCATCGAGTTGCCCGGCGAAGCCGGCGGCCTCATCCCGACCCGCGCCTGGAAGATGAAGCGGTTCGGCGTTCCATGGCAGCAGGGCGAGACGCTCGTCAACGGCATCGGCCAGGGCTATGTGATCGCCACGCCAATCCAGCTCTGCACGCTGGCCGCGCGGCTCGCGACCGGCAAGGCGGTTTCGCCGCGGCTGACCCATCAGGTCGGTGCCGCGCTCCACTCCCATCCGCTGCCTGCGGCGCTGCCCTTCTCGGACAAGGCATTCGCCATGGTGCGCCAGGGCATGGGCATGGCCGTTAACGTGCCGGGCGGCACGGCCTATGGCTCGCGCATCCTGCAGCCGGGCTTCGAAATGGCCGGCAAGACCGGCACGGCGCAGGTGCGTCGCATCACCAAGGAAGAACGCAGTAGCGGTCTTAAGCCGCAGAGCCAGCTGCCCTGGGCGCAGCGCGAGCATGCCTTGTTCATTGCCTTCGCGCCGCTCGATAATCCGCGCTACGCCGCTTCGGTCGTCCTCGAGCATGGCGGCAATGCGCATACCGAGCCACAGGTGCAGTTCGCGCGCGATATCCTTACCTTCGCCCAACAGCGCGACACGCTGGGCAGGCCCACCGCCTATCCGGTGACGTCCGCCAGCGCCGTGCCTGGGCAGGGCCGGGGGCCGGGCTGATGGCACTTCGTCCCTATGCCGCCGCCAAGCGCACCCTTTCCACCGCCGACAAGCTGACGGAAGTGAACTGGGGCCTGGTGATGCTGATCGTGCTGATCGGCAGCGCCGGTATCGCCATGCTCTATTCGGTGGCGGGGGGCAATTTGCAGCCCTGGGCGCTCAAGCAGATGGCGCACTTCACCCTGGGGCTGATCGTGCTGCTGGCGGCGGCGATGATCGATGTGCGGGTATGGATGAGCCTGGCCTATCCGGCCTATGGCTTTGCCCTGCTGTTGCTGATCGCAGTGGACGTGGTGGGCCATGTCGGACTTGGCGCCCAGCGCTGGATCGCGATCGGGCCGCTGGAATTGCAGCCCTCCGAATTGATGAAGATCTCGCTGGTGCTGGCCTTGGCGCGTTATCTCCACGGCAAGAGCATCGAGGAAGTCTCCAAGCCAGTGCCCTTGGCGATCGGCCTCGCCATGATCGCCATCCCGGCCGTTTTCGTGGTGCTGCAGCCCAATCTGGGCACCACCCTGATCATTGTGATGGATGGCTGCTCGCTTCTCTTTCTGGCGGGGCTTTCCTGGTGGTGGATCGCGCCTACTTTGGGAGCGGTAGCGGCGTCAGTACCGCTGGCCTGGCGCTTTGTGTTGCATGACTATCAGAAGGCCCGGGTGGAGACTTTCCTCGACCCGGAATCCGACGCCCTGGGCAAGGGCTGGAACATCACCCAGGCCAAGATCGCCATCGGCTCGGGCGGGGTCAGCGGCAAGGGCTTCCTGCAGGGCACCCAGAGCCGGCTGAACTTCCTGCCCGAAAGCCAGACCGATTTCATCTGGACCAGCTTCTGCGAGGAATTCGGCTTTGTCGGTGCGCTGGCGCTGCTGGTGCTGTTCGCGGTGGTGATCTTCTATGGCATCCAGACCGCGATGAGCGCGCGCAGCCAGTTCGGCCGCCTCCTGGCCATGGGTGTGATCCTGAACTTCTTCTTCTACATCATGGTCAATGGCTTGATGGTGATGGGCCTGATCCCGGTGGTGGGCATCCCCATGCCGCTTCTGTCCTATGGCGGCTCGGCCATGCTGACGGTGATGTTCGGCTTCGGCCTCTTGATGAGTGTGCATATCCACCGCCAGGTGGAAATCCCGCGCCATTCGGGTGGAATCATTTAATTGCCTCCACCTGTCACAGCTCATGTCGGCGGCGCGTTCGTACGCTGCTACTCACCTTGGCTATGACACCTTCCCCTCCAGCGGCTTCACCGCGAGGGGGAGGGAAGCTGTCGGATGCCGAAGGCGCGCCGCGATGGGCGGCGTTCGCACTCCAAGCCTTGTTTCTGCGGCGAATCAGCTTTGAAAAAAGACCCACAGAGGTTCCATTTGCCTTTGTAGACAGGGGGGGTGCCCTCTGTTATGAGGCGCCCTCTGCGAAGGCGACTTTTGAGACCTTCGGTGGTGCGGGTGACTAGCTCAGTTGGTAGAGCAGCTGACTCTTAATCAGCGGGTCGTAGGTTCGATTCCTACGTCACCCACCATTAAATCCCGGAAGAACAAGACAAAAATTGCCGCCGGGCTGGCGCTTCTGGCGCTCATTCACCCCGCTTTCGGGCAAGGCGCCGACTGGGCGCTGTATGGCGGCAAGGGCGGGCGGCGCTTTTCCAGCCTGACCCAGATCAACCGCAGCAATGTGGCGCGCCTACGCGAGGCCTGGCGCTTCGACATGGCGGAAATGGGTGATCCCCAGACCCATCCTCTGGCGATCGGCGGCGTTGTCTATGCCTATACCCCGAACCTGGACACCATCGCCCTGGATGGGGCTACCGGGGCCCTGAAGTGGCGTTTTCATTCGGGTGTAAAGGCCGGCGGTCCGCAGCGCGGACTGGCGATGTGGACGGGGGCTGGCGAGCGCCGGCTGTTCGCCGCGGCCGGGTCCTATCTCTATTGCCTTGATCCCGGCACCGGAAAACCGCGGGACGATTTCGGGCAGGGCGGCCGTATCGACCTGCGCGAAGGATTTGGGCGCGATCCCCAGAAAGTCAGTATCGCTCTGACCGCGCCCGGCGTGATCTGGCGCGACCTGCTCATCATGGGTTTTCGGACCGCGGAGAGCGCGCCAGGCGCGCCCGGTGACATCCGCGCCTTCGACGTCCACAGCGGCAAGTTGCGCTGGGCCTTCCACACTATCCCGCATCCGGGTGAGCCGGGCCATGAGACCTGGCCGCCGGACTATTGGAAGACAGGCGGGGGCGCCAATGCCTGGTCTGGTCCGGTGTTGGATGACAAGCGGGGCATGGTCTTCGCCGCGACCGGCTCGGCGGTCAGCGATTTCTACGGCTATGACCGGATCGGCGAAGACCGGTTTGCCAATAGCCTGCTGGCGCTGGATGCGAGCACGGGAAAACTGCGCTGGCATTTCCAGGGCGTGCATCACGATGTGCTGGACCGGGACTTTCCTTCGCCACCGGTGCTACTGACGGTAAGGCATGATGGCCGCCGCGTGGACGCGGTGGCCCAGGCCACCAAGCAGGGCTATCTGTTCCTGCTCGATCGTGTCACCGGCAAGCCGCTATTCCCGGTGACCGAACAGCCGGTGCCCGCCTCGGACGTTCCAGGCGAGAAAACCTGGCCCACTCAGCCTGCACCGGTGCTGCCTGCGCCTTACGCGCGCCAGCATCTCAGCGAGGGGCTTCTCACCAACCGCACACCGGCGGCGCATCAATGGGCGCTGGAACAGTTCCGCACTTTTCATCATGGCGGCCCCTTCACGCCACTGAAGCTGGGCCAGCAGACCATCGTCTTTCCCGGTTTTGATGGCGGCGCCGAATGGGGCGGCCAGGCGGCCGATCCGGCGCGCGGCATTCTCTATCTCAACGCCAATGATGTCGCCTGGACCGGCGGCCTGGCCGATAGCGCGGCCGTGCATAGCCTGGGTGCGCGGCTCTATCAGGACAATTGCGCCGCCTGCCACGGGCCCGACCGCAAGGGCGCGCCGCCGGCATTCCCCTCGCTGATCGAGAGCGCGCTGACCGATGGGCAGATGGCGGCGACCATCCGCGCCGGCCGTGGCCGCATGCCCGCGTTCAATCTCCAGGACGATGCCATGACCGCGTTGCTGGGCTATGTTCGCAGCGGCGAGGACAAGGAGATGGCGTCCGCCGCGCCCAGCGCGGACCGCCCGCCCTATCGCTTCACCGGTTATCGCAAATTCCTCGATCCCGACGGTTATCCGGCGGTGGCACCGCCTTGGGGCACCCTGAACGCCATCGACCTCAACACGGGCTCGTATCTGTGGCGCATCCCGCTGGGCGAATATCCGGCGCTGGCCGACAAGAGCACGGGCTCTGAAAATTATGGTGGCCCCGTCCTGACGGCGGGCGGCGTGCTGTTCATCGCCGCCACGCTTTATGACAAGAAGATCCGCGCCTTCGACCCGCGCGATGGCAAGCTGCTATGGGACGCCACCTTGCCCTATGCCGGCAATGCCACGCCCATCACCTATATGGCGAAAGGGCGGCAATATGTGCTGATCCAGGCCGACAATGCGCGGGACCGTAAATCGCCACAGGGGGCGGCCTATGTCGCCTTCGCTTTGCCCGCTAAGGTGCAGAGATGAAACAGGTGCTGATCACTGGCGGAGCGCGCGGCATCGGCCGGGGCGTGGCGCAAGCCATGTTGGCGGCCGGATACGCCGTCACCGTCACGGGGTTGACCGGCGAAGAAGTGGCGGCGGTGCCCTCTCGCGAGAATCTCAAAGCGGTGCAGTTGGACGTCACGGACGATGCGGCTGTCGCGGCTATTGTTGGCGGTCTGGCAGGCCTGGACGCTCTGGTGAATTGCGCCGGCATGATCCTGCGCGAGAACAGGGAATTCACCGTCGAGGGCTTCCAGAAAGTCATCGACGTCAATCTCACCGGCACCATGCGGATGTGCGTGGCGGCGAGGTCCCTGCTGGAAAATTCTGGCGGCGCCATCGTCAACACCGCTTCGATCTGGTCCTTTTTCGGCGGCGGACTGACGCCGGCCTATACCGCCTCCAAGGGCGGGGTGGCGCAACTGACCAAGGCCCTCGCCGTAGCCTGGGCGCCCCGGATTCGTGTCAACGCCGTGGCGCCGGGCTGGATCGATACCGAACTGACCAAGGGGGCGCAGGCCGACAGGGCGCGCTCGGACGCGATCGTGGCGCGCACCCCATTCGGCCGCTGGGGCAAGCCCGGTGACGTGGGCGGCGCGGTGGTGTTTCTTTGTTCGCAAGCAGCATCCTTCATCACCGGCACGATTCTGCCGGTGGATGGCGGCTATATGGTGAAGTAATGGCACAAGACAATTCCAAGGTCCCGTACCGTCATCCGCAGCCCAAGGAATCGCCGCCCGAGCTGGTGATCCCGTCGGCCATTCCGGAGGACGAACGCATCTGGGTGCCGCAAGGCCCGAATGTCTGGTTCCGGCCTTTGTGCCTGTCGGCTTCGCGCGGCTACTGGATGAACCTGCTGCGGGTGCGCAAATCGGGCGTGCTGTCGCGCCACCGCCATCCCCAACCGGTGCACGGCTATGTCATCAAGGGCCGTTGGCGCTATCTGGAGCATGACTGGGTCGCCCAGGAGGGCGGCTATGTCTATGAAGCGCCGGGCGAGACCCACACTTTGGTGGTGGACGAGGATGTGGCGGAGATGATCACCCTGTTCCAAGTCAATGGCGTGATGCTCTATGTCGACCCTGATGGCGCGGTGCTGGGTTATGAGGATGTCTTTACTAAGATCGCGCTTTGCCGGGGCCATTACGAGAAGGTCGGGTTGGGCGCCGATTACGTGGATCAATTCATCCGCTGAGGCGGTCGGTCAGGATTTGCCTGTAAGCTGCTTCCAGGTTCCGCGCAAAACGCACCGGATCGAACAGGACCGAGGTTTTGCGATTCTCTGCCAGGTGGTTGCGCAGCGCTTCCAGCTTTTGTCGGTCCTGGGCCAACGCAAGGGCGAGGGCTTGATAATCCTCCAGGCTTTCGGTGGCGAGTTCATCAAGGCCGAGTGTATGAAGCAGACTGGCTGACACCCGCGCGGCATAGGCCGCGCCCTTGCGGGTCAGCACCGGCAATCCGGCCCAAAGCGCGTCGCAAGCGGTAGCATGGCCGGTATAGGGGAACGTGTCCAGAAACAGGTCGGCCAGTTGATGGCGCGCCAGATGTGTCCCAAGCGGCAGCGGCGCGGCGAAGACAAGCCGGGCTGGATCGATGCCGGCCGCCGCCGCGCGGGCCTCCAGATTGCGCCGCGCGACAGGCCCAGGTTCCTTCAGCCACAGCACGCTGCCCGGTACCGCTTTCAGGAGCCGCATCCAGCAGGAGAATACCGGTGCGGTGATCTTCCACGGCCGGTTGAAGCTGCAGAAGACGAAGGATTCCGGTGGCAGGCCGGCTTCGGCGCGGCTTGGCGCTTCTGCGATCGTCCGGCCTGGATCGGTGGGGAAAAAAGTATCCGGCAGGCGATACAGCTTTTCCGAAAAGGTGCTGGCATCGGGCGTGACAACGGTATCGGCGATCAATCCATCCACGAACGGCGCGCCGGTGGTGCCGGCAAAGCCCAGCCAGGTTACCTGGGCCGGCGCCGGCCGGCGGCGCAGCACATCCAGATTGTCATGCTCGGTGTGACCGTTGAGGTCCACCAGCAGATCCACTTCCAGCTTGCGGATCAGGGCGGCGACGGCCGCGGCATCCTGGCCACGCACACCCTCGAAGCGGTCGAAGGTGGCTATCAACCGGTGGCGCTGATCGCTACCATCGTCGATGCCCGTGGAAATGGCGATCACTTCGAAGCGCGCGCGGTCATGCCGCCCCATCACCGCCGCGATCTGGCCTCCTACCGCATGATTGTTGAAGTCGGACGAGATATAGGCGAGGCGGATGCGGTCATGGTCGTAAGTCTCCCCGCGCCAGAGCGGCGGCTGGGCCGGAAAACGCGCGGCCACCAGGTGCCGGGCATTCTGCAACTGAACCTGCGGATCATCGCTGGCCAACAACAGCATGAAGGGCGGCACGATGCGGCCGGCCGCCACCAGCGCCGGCATCTGCCCCGCCAAAGCCTGCGCGCGGTCCAGATCGCAAGCCTCCAGCGCCAGCATCATCTCGACATGCAGCAGATTGTCGGCCAGCGAAGGCCGATCCGGCGCCAGCGCCATGGCCGCCTTCAGGTCGGCCTGCGCCGTCGCGTAATCCTTTTTGGCGTCGCACAGCAACTCGCCGCGATTCTGCAGTGCTTCCGCGAATTGCGGCATCAGGGCAATGGCCCTGCTGAAGCTGTCCAGGGCCTCGTCAATCCGGCCCAGTTTGCGCAGCAGGGCGCCACGGCCATTCCAGGCATCGGCGTTGACCGGATCGGCGGTCAGGACCGTTTCATAGTCGGCCAGCGCTTCGCCGATTCGGTCCAGCGCCCGCAAGGCCGCGCCGTGGCCCAGCCGCGCCGGCAGCAGGCTGGGCTGCAGGGCCAGCGCGCGTTCATGGGCGGTCAGTGCTTCTTCAAAGCGTCCCTGGCCTTGCAGGGCCAGGCCATAGTGCAGCCAGGCGGCGGGATCGTTGCCGTTGACCGCCAGCGCGCGTGTCAGCAGCGCTGAGGCCTCTTCGCTGTCGCCCTGTCCCAGCCTGAGTACGCCCAGCAGATACAGCGCGGGAAAGATGCGGGCGTCGGATTCCAGAATCTGGCGATAGAGCTTCTCTGCGTCCGCCAGCCGGCCCTGTTGGTGCAGCGCTACCGCCTGACGGCCCCATGCATGCAAGGGGGCGTGCAGGTCGCTCACGCCTGATCAGCCACCGCGAAACCGGTCGCCTGTTCGCCGGCCAGCCAGCGCTGCCACATGGTGTGATAGGCCGCTTCGAGATTGCGGGTGAAGCCGGCCGTATCGAACAGGGCGCAGCTGTCCCTGTTGGCGGCGAGCCTGTCGCGCAGCTTTTTCAGTGCCCCGGGATCCTTGGCCAGGGCCACGGCCAGCTTTTCGAAATCCGCCACGCTCTGCGTCACCAGCTCTGGCAAGCCAACAGCCTTCAGCAGGCTGGTGCCGACGCGGCCGGGAAAGGTCTGCCCCGTGCAGGTGATCAGGGGCACACCCGCCCAGAGCGCATCGCTGCCGGTGGTGTGGGCGTTGTAGGGCAGACCGTCGAGGAACAGATCGGCCAGGGGCAGACGTGCCAGATGCAGATCTGTCGGCAGTTCGGGTGCGAATACCAGCCGGTCGGCGGCGACACCACGTGCCTCGGCTTCCTTGCGCAGATTTTCGGCGAAAGGCGCCGGGCTCTCCAGCAGCCAGAGCACGCTGCCATCCACCTGCTTCACGATTCGCATCCAGGAATCGAAGGTCGCCGGCGTCAGCTTGTAAGCCGTGTTGAAATTGCAGAAGACGAAAGCCTCGCCCGGCAGGCCGGCTTCACCCCGTGTGGGGGTGCGGGCCATCTCCCGGGCCTGGGCATCGTTGGCCTGGTAGGAACCGGGCAGATAGACGACCTTCTCGTCATAGAAAGCCTGGTCGCTTTCCGGAATGACGGTCTTGTCGGCGAGGATGTAGTCGATATAGGGCGCGCCAAGGGTGGCGGGAAAGCCCAGATAATTGACCTGAATGGGCGCGGGCCGGTGGGCGAAGACGCCCATGCTTTCCTCGCCGAAATAGCCGTTGAGATTGACCAGAATGTCTATGCCCGCCTCGAGGATGGCCGCGGCGGCTTCCTGGTCCGACAGCGCGGCGATGTCGAGCCATTTGTCGAAAGCCTTTTCCAATCGCGTCCGCATTGGAGTGTGGTCGTTGCGGCCTGCGTCCAGCGCCACCAGCTCGAACTTCTCCCGGTCGTGGCGTTCATAGACGCCGGCCATCAGCATGGCGGTCGCCTGCTGGCGGAATTCGCCGGAAACATAGCCGATGCGAATTTTCCCCTTTGCCTTGCGCATGGCGGGATCGTGGCGCGCGACCGCTGTTTGCGGATATTTATCCCTGGCCCAGATCCGCGAGCAGGCTTGCGCGTCGGCGGGTGTTTCGGCCACGGCCTGAAAGTTGAAAGGTTGGATGATCCGCCCGCCGGCGCGGACGCCTTCTTCCACGTCCGCTTTCAGCTGGTCGAAATCCTGCCAGTCGGCGCTATACATCCGCGCGTGCAGGATCTCGCCCTTGGCGTAACGATAGTCGGGCTCCAGCGCCAGCGCATGCTGCACATCCGCCACGCCGCCGTCATACTGCTTCAATGTCCATTTCGTGTAACCGCGGTTGATCAGCGCCTCGGCATAGTCAGGCCGAAGGGCGATCGCCCGGTCATAATCCTCGATCGCCTCTTCATAGCGCCCGAGATCGCGCAGCACATTGGCGCGGCTGTTCAAGGCAACCGCATTGTGCGGCTCCATCCGCAGCATCTGATCGTAGCTGGCCAGCGCCTCCTGGTAGCGGGCAAGATCGCGCAGCGCCAGCCCCCGGTTGCCCCAGACTTCGGTGAACTCCGGCTCCAGCGTCAGGGCGCGGTCATAGCTCGCCAGTGCTTCCGCCGGGCGCTTGAGATTCCACAGCGCCACGCCGCGATTGTTCAACATCTCGGCATTGTTCTGATGCGTGGGCATCACCGCCTCGAACATCACCAGGGCGTCGGCCCCGCGCTCAAGATCCATCAGCGCCACGCCGCGATTGTAAAGCGCTTCGACATCGTCGGGCGCGATCGCCAGCGCCCTGTCATAGTCGGCCAGGGCCTCGGCCGGCCGGGACAGCCGGCGATAGACCAGGCCCCGCTGGACCAGCGCCCTCACATGGGAAGGCTGCATCGTCAGCGCGCGGCCATAGCCGGCCAGCGCGTCATCGAAGCGGTTCATTGCCGCCAGTGCCGTGGCACGGTTGAGATGGGCCGCGATCATCTCCGGCTGCAGCACCAAGGCGCGGTCGTAAGCCTCCACCGCCATCTCGTAACGCTGCAGGTCGGAAAGCGCCACGCCACGGTTGTAGAGCGCTTCCGGCAAGTTGGGCCGGATGGCGAGCGCGCGCTCGAACATCTCCAGCGCTTCCTGCGGCCGGGCGGTGGAACGCAGCGCCATGCCATAATTCATCACCAGGCCCAGATCGTTGGGATAGACCTGCATCGCCTCGCCGAAATAATCGCAGGCCTCGTCATGGCGGCCTTGGCTGAGGCGCATCAGGCCCAGATAAAAGCGCGGCCCGAACAGGGCGGGATCAAGCTTCAGAAGGTGAAAATAGAGCCGCTCGGCCTCCGCCAGGTTGCCCTGTTGGTGCAAGGCAATGGCCTGTTCGGCGATCTTCTTCAGGTCCTGAACGTCCATCTCGTTTCCGTTTGAGCGCCTTACGTTCCCGGCGCGGCGGCCTGGGCCACGGCCAGGGCCGTCATGTTCACGATACCCCGCGCGGTGACCGACGGCACCATCACATGCACCGGCTTGGAAACACCCAACAGCAGCGGACCCACCAGCAGGCCTTCGGTGGCGGCCGAAAGCAATGTCAGCGCGATATTCGCCGCATCCAGGGTCGGCATCACCAGCAGGTTCGCCGAGCCGGTCAGCGGACTGTTGGAGACGATGCGGGCCCGCAAGGTCTCGCTCAAGGCGCTGTCGGCATGCATCTCGCCATCGAACTCGAAGTCGGGCCTGGCGGAGCGCAGCAGCGACAGGGCCTTGCGCATCTTGATGGCGCTGGGGGATTGGGAGGTGCCGAAGCTGGAATGGGACAGAAGCGCGGCCTTGGGCGCCAGACCGAAGCGGCGCACCGTCTTGGCCGCCAGAAGCGTCATCTCCGCGATCTGTTCGGCGGTGGGATCGACATTGACATGGGTGTCGCAGAAGAACAGCGCGCCATTGGGCAGGATCAGCGCCGCCAGGGAATAAAGCCGGCTGACGCCTTCCTGCCGCGGGATGATGGGCAGGATGTTGGTGAGCTGGCGTGTCCAGTCACCCAGGCCACCGCACAGCGCGGCATCCACTTCCCCGGCATCCAGCAGCATGGCGGCGGCGATGCCGTGGCGGGTGGTGATCCAGCGGGCCGCCGATTCCGGCTGCACGCCGCGCCGCTCCACCAGGCGCTGATAACGTTCGGTGAGGGGCGCGAAGAATTCGCGGTCGGACAGGGGATCGAGAATGCGGACCTGTTTGTTGAAATCCAGGCGCAGGCCGAGCTGCCTGGTTTTTTCCAGGATGACGTCGCGCCGGCCTATCAGGGTGGGA
>CAYQZM010000156.1:0-7614 GCA_964421935.1 uncultured Rhizobium sp.
CCCTTGAAGGACCTCCCCCATGAAGCGCCGCCGCGTCATCTACGAAGGCAAGGCCAAGATCCTCTACGAAGGCACCGAGCCGGGCACCGTCATCCAGTATTTCAAGGACGACGCCACCGCGGGCAATGGCGCCAAGAAGGACACGATCGAAGGCAAGGGCGTCCTCAACAACCGCATCAGCGAATATCTGATGACCCAGCTTCAGGGCATCGGGGTTCCGACCCATTTCGTGCGCCGCCTGAACATGCGCGAGCAGCTGATCCGGGAAGTCGAGATCATTCCGCTGGAAGTGGTGGTGCGCAATGTCGCCGCTGGCTCCATGTCCAAGCGGCTGGGGATCGAGGAAGGCACGCCCCTGCCCCGCTCGATCATCGAGTACTACTACAAGAATGACAGCTTGCAGGACCCCTGGGTCAGCGAAGAGCACATCACGGCTTTCGGCTGGGCCAGCCCTCAGGACCTGGACGACATCGTCAATCTCACCATCCGGGTGAACGACTTCCTCTCGGGGCTCTTCCTGGGCGCCGGCATCAAGCTGGTGGATTTCAAGCTGGAATTCGGCCGGCTGTGGGAAAACGACTATATGCGCATCGTGCTGGCGGACGAGATCAGCCCGGACAATTGCCGGCTGTGGGACGTCACCACCAACGAGAAGCTGGACAAGGACCGTTTCCGCCGTGACCTGGGTGGAGTGGTCGAAGCCTATAGCGAAGTCGCAAAACGCTTGGGAATCATGCCCGAATCGGTGCAAGGCGAGAACAAAGGTCCGGTTCTGGTTCAGTGAAAGCGCGAGTCTTTATTACCCTCAAGAACGGTGTTCTCGATCCCCAGGGCAAGGCCATCGGCCATGCCCTGAACGGGCTGGGCTTTGGCTCGGTCGGCGAGGTGCGCCAGGGCAAGGTGATCGACCTGGAGCTGTCGGAAAGCGACGCTGCCAAGGCCAAGGCCGAACTGAAAGCCATGTGCGAGAAGCTTTTGGCCAACACGGTCATCGAGAAATACGAGATCGAGTTAAAATAGCGGCATGCGTATGGGCAAGCTCTGTACGCTACTTTTTTTCTTGATGGCAGCCTCTTCGGCCTCTGCTCAAAACGACACCGATTTGCGAGATCGACGCGCGGTTGCCCATGAACTATTTGCAGCGCAAGAGCATGGCAAGCTTATGGACGCCTTGATCAAAAGCCTTGCGGAAAATTACGTTGATCGCCTGGGGCAACTGCATCCTGAAATCGCAAAGGACAAGTTGGCTGACCTCCGCGGGCGTATCGAAAGCAATTTGAACGATACAAAACAAGTTTATCTGGCCCAAGAAGAGGAGCTTCTGGCTCAGCGGCTTGAATTGCAGGATTTGCGAGCCGCTCTTGATTTCTATAAATCCCCCGCGGGTCATAGGCTTGCCGAGGCTGTACCGGGGCTTGTTCCAGATGCCGGCAAGAATCAGGTGGCCTGGACGATGGCCGCGATCACAAAGGCAACAAACGATATAAACGCTGTTACGAAGGCTCCGAAATGAAATCCGCCGTCATCGTCTTCCCCGGCTCCAACCGCGACCGCGACACGGCCGACGCGCTGGAGCTGGTTTCGGGCAAGCGCCCGGCGATGGTCTGGCACGCCGACAGTGAATTGCCGGACGTGGATCTGGTGGTGGTGCCGGGCGGTTTCTCCTATGGCGATTATCTGCGCTGCGGCGCCATGGCCAGCCAGTCCGCCATCATGAAAGAGATCAAGACCCATGCCGACAAGGGCGGGTTGGTGCTGGGCATCTGCAACGGCTTCCAGGTTCTGACCGAAAGTCATCTGCTGCCGGGCGCGCTGATGCGCAATGCCGGCCTCAAATTCGTCTCCCGCCCTGTGACCCTGACCGTGGAGGAAACCCAGCTTTCCTTCACCCGCAAATATGGCAAAGGCCAGCATGTCAGCTTTCCGGCGGCGCATGGCGAAGGTAACTATTACGCCGATACCGAAACCCTGGACCGCCTGGAAGGCGAAGGCCGCGTGGTCTTCCGCTATGCGCCGGGCGACAATCCCAACGGCTCGGTCCGCGACATCGCCGGCGTCATGAGCGAAAAGCACAATGTGATGGGGCTGATGCCGCATCCGGAATGCGTCGTCGATCCGCTGCTGGGCCCGCCCGACGGCCTGCCCCTGTTCCAGAGCCTGGTTGAAGCCCTGTCATGAGCAGCAAAGCCATTACGCCGGAGATCGTCCGCGAGCACGGTCTCTCGGATGCCGAATATGACCGCATCCTGGGCCTGATGGGCCGCGAGCCCAGCATGGTCGAGCTGGGCATCTTCAGCGTGATGTGGAGCGAGCATTGCTCCTACAAGTCCACCCGCGCCCATCTGAAGAAGCTGCCGACCAAGGCCCCCTGGGTGATCCAGGGCCCGGGCGAGAATGCCGGCGTCATCGATATCGGCGATGGCGATGCGGCCATCTTCAAGATGGAAAGCCACAACCATCCAAGCTTCATCGAGCCCTATCAGGGCGCGGCCACGGGCGTGGGCGGCATCATGCGCGATGTCTTCACCATGGGCGCGCGCCCCATCGCCATGATGAATGCACTGCGCTTCGGCGAACCTTCACATCCCAAGACGCGGCATCTGGTGTCGGGCGTGGTGTCGGGCATCGGTGGTTACGGCAACTGCATGGGCGTTCCGACCGTGGGCGGCGAGGTCAATTTTCACGCCAGCTACAACGGCAATATCCTGGTCAATGCCATGTGCGTGGGCCTGGCCAAGACCAACAACATCTTCCTGTCCGCCGCCAAGGGCGCCGGTAACCCGGTCGTCTATGTCGGCTCCAAGACCGGCCGCGACGGCATCCACGGCGCCACCATGGCCTCGGCCGAGTTCGACGATGCCTCGGAAGAAAAGCGCCCCACCGTGCAGGTGGGCGATCCCTTCACCGAAAAGCTTTTGCTGGAAGCCTGCCTGGAGCTGATGGCCACCGACGCCATCATCGCCATCCAGGATATGGGCGCGGCCGGGCTGACGTCATCCTCGGCCGAAATGGGCGATAAGGGCGGCAGCGGCATCGAGCTCGATCTCGACAAGGTACCCCAGCGCGAAGCCAATATGACGGCTTACGAGATGATGCTGTCGGAAAGCCAGGAGCGCATGCTGGCGGTCCTCAAGCCCGGCCGCGAAAGCCAGGCGGAAGCCATCTTCAAGAAGTGGGAGCTGGACTTCGCCGTCATCGGCATCACCACCGATACCAAGCGCCTGGTGGTCAAGCACAAGGGCAAGGTGGAAGCCGACATGCCCATCACCGCCTTGTCGGATGCCGCGCCCGTCTATGAGCGTCCATACACCGAGCGCAAGCCGCTCGCGGGCGAACCGTCTTACGACAAGAACCGGAACGTGCTTCAGGCGCTGAAAACCATTCTCGCCTCGCCTGACATGGCCTCGCGCCGCTGGGTGTGGGAGCAGTATGACCACACCGTCATGGCCGACACGGTGCAGGTGCCGGGTGGTGACGCCGCCGTGGTGCGAGTGCATGGCACCCAGACGGCGCTGGCCATCACCACCGACGTGACACCGCGCTATTGCCGCCCCGATCCCAAGGAAGGCGGCAAGCAGGCCGTGGCAGAAGCCTGGCGCAACCTGACCGCGGTCGGCGCCAAGCCTCTGGCCGTGACCGACAACTTGAACTACGGCAATCCGCAGAAGCCCGAGATCATGTGGGAGATCGTGGCCGGCATTGATGGCATCGGCGAAGCCTGCCGGGCGCTGGATTTCCCCGTCATCGGCGGCAACTGCTCGCTGTACAATGAGACCAATGGCGAAGGCATCCTGCCCACGCCCGCCATCGGTGGTGTCGGTCTGATGGCCGATGTGACCAAAATGGCGACTGTCGCTTTCAAGCGCGCCGACGACGTGATCATCCTGATCGGTGAGACCGAGGGACATCTGGGCCAGTCCATCTATCTGCGCGAGATCGAGGGCAAAGAAGAAGGCGCCGCGCCCAAGGTGGATCTGGGCATCGAGAAGAAGAACGGCGATTTTGTGCGCGGCCTGATCGAAGCCGGGCGCGTCGACACGGTGCATGACATTTCCGACGGCGGCCTGCTGGTCGCCATCGCCGAAATGGCGATGGCCAAGGGCATCGGCGCCAGGATCGGCCTGGCCGGCCTGCCGGAGCCGATTCCCTTCTGGTTCGGCGAGGACCAGGCCCGCTATGTCGTCGCGGCGCCCTTTGCCCAGGCCGAGAAGATCGTCGCCGAAGCGCGCGCCGCCTTCATCACGGTGACAGAACTGGGCAAGACCGGCGGCGATGCCGTCACCCTGGAAGGCAGGGACAGCGTGACGGTGTCGGCGCTGAAGCAGGGCTTTGAAAGCTGGTTCCCCAGCTATATGGCTGCCGAAGAAATTCCACTGACGAACTGAGGTGATGCCATGGGCATGAAGGGCACGGAAATCGAAGCCTATATCAAGGCCGCCTTCCCCGACGCCGACGTCGAGATGAAGGACCTGGCCGGCGACGACAATCACTGGGCCGCCACCGTCAGGTCCAGCGCCTTCAAGGGCAAGACCCGGGTCGCCCAGCACCAGATGGTCTATGCCGCACTCCAGGGGAACATGGGCGGGGTGCTGCACGCCCTGCAGCTGACCACGCTCGCCAAGGACTAAAGCGCAATCTTGCGCGTTATCGCGCCATGCATCGCATCCTTCACGCCGCCATCACGCCGCTTGTGGCACTGGCCACGTCGGTCGCCGCCAAGGCGCTCGACGTGCCTGCCCATCCTCTCCTGACGACCGATAAAGGTCTCACCTATCGCGCCTGGCTGCCGAAGGATTTCGAAAGCCGCCATCACGATGTGCCGCTGATCCTGTTCAGCCACGGCTTTGGCGGCTGCGCCCAGCAATCCCATACCCTGACACAGGCACTGGCCGATGCCGGCTATGCCGTGCTGGCACCCAATCACCGGGACGAAGGCTGCGAGCGCTATCTGGGCAATCTGGCGGCGGCACTCGGCGCCGGCGGCCTTCATCCTGAAAAACCTTTTACCCAGCCAGCCGCCTGGGACGAGACGACCGAGATCAACCGGCACGACGACATGCAAGCGCTGCTGGCCTTCGCGCTGAGCCACGCCCCCTACAAAGACGCGATCGATCCGGACCGTGTCGCCGCCATGGGCCATTCGCTGGGCGGCTATACCGTGCTGGGTCTGGCCGGTGGCTGGGATGTCTGGCGCGATCCGCGCATCAGATGCGTGCTGGCGCTGTCGCCCTTCATGTCGCCCTATGTCGTTCACCATCGCATGGGCGATATCGCCGTGCCGGTGATGTATCAGACCGGCACCCGCGACATCGGCATCGCACCCGTACTGCTGAACAAGGGCGGTTATGCAGAAACGCGAGCACCCAAATATCTGGTGGAGCTGCGCGGCGCCGGCCATTTCGCCTGGACCGAACTCAATCCCCTCTTCCAGCGAACCGTTGCCGCCTATGCCATCGCCTTTTTTGACCGCGAGCTTAGGGATGCGCCGGCGCCGCTGCTGGACCAGGCGGCCGGCCACCAGGTGGCGCGATACCGGCACGATTAGAACAGATCGCCCCAGCCGTGCTTGCGCACGCGGCGATATTCGTCCCGGTCGCGCGTCGCCACGAACCGGGCGCGCAGGCCGGTTTCGTCGCAGATCTTGAAGGTGAGACCGGGCTTGGCCGCCAGCGGCGGCGCCAATATCCGCGCGCCGGAGGCCGCCTTTTCCCGCGTGGCCACCACATAGCTGTAGCGCTCGTCTTCGAAAGGCACGCTGGCATCCTTGAGCAGCATATGATCGCGTGAGCGCGGCAGCCGTTGGGAGAAATGGCACCAATCATCCCCGCTCATTGGACAGACATTGTCATGGGTGCAGGGCGCGGCGACATGGGCGCCCACCGCGATCAGCGCACCACGCGCGGCGCGAATACGGGCAAAGCCCTGCGGCGTGCCCGGCTCGATCAGGGCCAGGGCGCGGCCCGCGCTTTGCCAAAGCTCACGCGCGACGGAGCCGGCCTTGTCCTCCGGCAGTTCCGCCAGCACATAGCTGGCGATCACCAGATCGGCATCCGGCTTGTCGGCCTCCAGATCGCTGGAAACAAACTTGGCTTTTGCCAACGGTCCTTCTGTGGCCAGCCGCTGTGCCAAGTTTCGCAGCGCCGGATTGGGTTCCAGCAGCGTTATCGCTTCAAGGCCCGGCCAGACCCGCACCGCGGCCCAGGTTGCCGCGCCGGTGCCGGCGCCCACGTCCAATAGCGTCCGCGGCTGGAGGTCCGCCATCACCTCGGCCAGGCGCGCAAAGACCGCGGAACAAGCAGCATGGGTCGCGGGCATGCGCGCCACCGCATAGGCCAGGGCCGCCAGCGGTGTGGCGATGGCATGGCTGGACCTGCCCGCCCGGTAGCCGTCGGACATGGCCTTGGCAGCGGCGGCCAGTTCCTTGCGCGGCACACCTGCCAGCAGGGCATTCAGAGCGGTGGTTAAGGCAGGCGGCAGCGGCATGGAAAAGGCGTCATTCCGGGCGTTTTTAAGATGGTCGCTCCCGCTGCGCGGACGCTCCGGGGCCGCCTTGACCCTTCAGGCCCCCATGCTTAGATCATAGCCGAAATCCAGGATACACGCCCATGTCCGACGCCCAGACCCGCATCGCCGACGATGTGAAGAACAATGACGTGCTGCTCTACATGAAGGGCACGCCGGCCTTCCCGCAGTGCGGCTTTTCCTCGGTGGTGGTGCAGATCCTGTCCCATGTCGGGGTCAAGTTCAAAGCCGTGAATGTGCTGGAAGACCCCGAAGTGCGCGAGGGCATCAAGGCCTTCTCCAACTGGCCGACCATCCCCCAGCTTTATGTGAAGGGCGAGTTCGTGGGTGGCGCCGATATCGTGCGCGAGATGTTCGAGCAGGAAGAGCTGGTGCCGTTTTTTCAGCAGCACGGCGTCGCGCTGGAACCGGCGGCCTGATCAGCCGCGGCGGAATGAAAAAAGCCCGCCGATCACGGCGGGCTTTTTTATTGCTCAAAATCCTCACCCTGAGCCTGTCGAAGGGTAAGGATCAGAAAAATCTCATGCTTCGACAAGCTGAGCATGAGGCGTGTTATTACCGCGAATAGAATTCGACGATCAGATGCGGCGACATCTGGACGGCGAAGGGCACGTCCGCCAGCTTGGGCGTGCGCAGCAGCTTGACGCTCTTGCCTTCGTTCACTTCCAGATAGTCCGGCGTGTCGCGCTCGGCGCTCTTGGAAGCTTCCAGCACCAGCGCCATCTCGCGCGCCTTGGCCGACAGCTCGATCGTGTCCTTGTCGGTCACGTGGTACGAGGCGATGGTGACACGCCGGCCATTGACCTTCACATGGCCGTGGCTCACCAGCTGGCGGGCGGCGAAGGGGGTCGGCACGAACTTGGAGCGGAACACCACCGTGTCCAGGCGCGTCTCAAGCAGGCCGATCATGTTCTCGCCGGTGTCGCCGGGGCGGCGGGCGGCGTCCTGATAATATTTGCGGAACTGGCGCTCGGTGATGTTGCCGTAATAGCCCTTGAGCTTCTGCTTGGCCTGCAGCTGGGTGCCATAGTCGCTCAGCTTCTTGGCGCGGCGCTGGCCGTGCTGGCCGGGGCCATAGGAGCGCTTGTTGAC
>CAYQZM010000157.1:0-15110 GCA_964421935.1 uncultured Rhizobium sp.
CGGTCTTGGCATCCAGCGCCACCACCTGGCCGTCTAGCTGGGCGATGAAGACCTTGCCATAGGCCACCGCGACGCCACGTGACTGGGGGCCGCAGCAATTATCGGTGTAGCCCAGGATGGGATTATAGCTCCATTTCAACTCGCCGGTGACCGCGTCATAGGCCTGAACGTGGTCCAGAGGCGTGGAGACATACATGATGCCGTCCACCACCAGGGGCGTTGCTTCGAAGCTGTTGATCACCCCGGTGTGGATCATCGCCTTGATGGAAAGACGGTTCACATTGTCCCTGGTGATTTGTGTGAGAGGCGAGAAGCGTTGATTGTCGTAAGTCCGCCCGTAAAGCAGCCAATTGTCCTGATCGCTGTCGGCATTGAGCAGCCGCTGGTCGGTGGATGCGACATTGGCGCTGATCGGACTGAGTGTGACCGTGACCGGCAAAGGCGCCGCGACCGGCGCAGGCGATCGTTCCTGGGCGAGCGCGATTCCCGTGCCGCACACAATGACAACCGCGGCTATCAATTTTCCCCGCATGTCAGCCCCCTTTTTTGAAAAGCTTAGGCGTGCGGTTCCCGCAAGACCAGATAGTTCCGCCTTGTTTGTGATCCGCCAGCGCCGGTTTCACTTGTCGGGCCGGCCAAAAATCCCAAATATGGGAGGGGCGTTCGGACCGACGAAGACTGTCTGGGCACGCTGAAATCTGGTTCCTGAAGGAAAGGTCATGGCTTTAACACGCCGCTTCGTGCTGGCTGCCGCTGCGTCTGTGGGCGCGCTCCGCCCCGCTTTTGCGTCTTCCGGCGCGACAATGCCGGGGCCCTCGCGCGAACTGCTGCGCCGCGCCATGGCGGCGCTCGACGCGCACAGTGCCCAGATCGCCAAGCGTGACCTGATCGCGGTCGCGGATTTTTCCCAGCCCTCGCGCCTGCCGCGGTTTCATCTGGTCGAAACCGCGAGCGGCCGCATCAGCTCGCATCTGGTGGCGCATGGCCGTGGTTCCGATCCCGCCCACAGCGGCTGGCTCGAGCGCTTTTCCAACGACCAGGGATCGAATGCCACCTCTGCCGGCGCTTTTCGCACAGATGATTTCTACGTGGGGGCGCATGGCCGCTCGATTCGTCTAAGCGGACTGGATGGGACCAACTGTAACGCACTGGGCCGCGGCATCGTGGTGCATAGCGCCTGGTATGTCAGCCCCGAGATGGCCCGCACCCATGGCGTCCTGGGCCGCAGCGAAGGCTGCTTCGCACTCAGCGCCACGAGCCTGGAAGAGGTTATGGCGCGGCTTGGTCCCGGGCACTTGATCTACGCCGATAAGGTCGCGGCCTGAACCGGGCGTCCCGAATACCGAAAAGATGAGTTGAGACCTGCACCGCCGGGGCCAAGCCGGCGGCCTCCCTCGTCATCACCGATCGTCCTCTGCCAGGATCTGTATGAGACCGGGCAATACCGGTTCTCACGCGCGGGGTTAACCACGGGTTGAAGTGTGCAACAGAAACATTTGATGGCGTGTACCTCAAATGATAGAACGATTTCGTACGCTCGCATATTCAAATCATTCAAAAGTATTTGTTCAAAAGCGTTCATTCAGCGTCTTAAGCGGCACCGATCACGGCAATGCGTTCGATGGCGAACCGCCGCGAACTGTCGGGTCACTTCAGCGCTGGTCCGGGGAAACGAAGCTTGGCAATGCTGAAGATCAAGATTCTCGCTTTTTTTGTGCTGATCTTTGGGGGCGCCGTCGGCACAGCCATCCTCTTTTCGACGGACCGCGCCAATTCCACAAGGGCGCTCGTCAAGGATCCGCCGCAGGAATGGACCGCTTTCGGCGGCAATCCGCAGGCGCAGCATTATTCCACCGCCACCCAGATCACACCGGACAATGTGAAAAATCTGAAGCCGGCATGGAGCATTCACACCGGTGATCTTTCCAGAAGCGGAATTGAATCGGAGTGGGAATCCACCCCGCTGTTCGTCAACGATACGCTGTATGTCGGTACCCCGCATTACCGGATCTATGCGTTCGCGCCCGATACCGGAAAGATCAAATGGGTCTTCGCCGCAGGCGGCGCCGCCGGAAAGCCGGAAAGCCAGGGCCTGCACACACGCGGGACCGCCTATTGGGCGGCGGCAACGCCGCAGGCCGGCATGCCATGCCAGAAGATGCTCTACATCGGCACCATGGGCGGCGAACTATTTGGCGTGGATGCCGATACCGGCAAGCCCTGCAAGGGTTTCGGCGACAATGGTGTGGTCAATGTCGACGCGTGGAACACCGTCAATCACAAATGGCCGATCGGCCTGGTCCAGCCGCCGGCCGTCTACAAGGACACATTGATCATCGGCTGGACCGGTTATGACTGGTTCTACAAGGCGGAAAATCCCGGCACCGTCTATGGCATCGACGCGCGTACCGGCAAGCTGAAATGGACGTTCAGTCCCATTCCACAGGACATGCTGAACCGCACCGGGACGGCCAATGTCTGGGGCGGAATCTCGGTCGATCCGCAGACTGGTCTTGCCTTCCTGCCGGTCGCTTCGCCCAGCCCGAACCATTATGGCGGCGACCGCCTGAAGGAAATGCCGCTGGTGGATGCGACGGTGGCGGTGGATGCCGAGACAGGCGCCGTCAAGTGGAGCCGCCAGCTGGTCCATCACGATCTCTGGGACATGGACATCAATTCCGCGCCGACCCTGGTCGATCTCCACCGAAACGGTCAGACCATTCCGGCGCTGGTGCAAGCCAACAAGATGGGCTTGATGTTCGTGCTCAACCGCAACACGGGCGAGCCAATCTATCCGATCGAGGAAAGACCCTATCCGGCCTCCGACGTGAAAGGCGAGAAGGCGTCGGCGACCCAGCCTTTCGTTCCTTATCCCGAACCGCTGACCAAGGCCGAGCCGCAGATATCGCTGCTGGCCGATCTCATCAGCTTCGGCCAGTGCAGCCGCTGGAAGGCGCGTTTGCGTGATGAAGGCCGCTACACACCGCCTTCCGTGCGCGGTTCGATGATCTGGCCGGCGAGCCTGGGCGGCGTGGAATGGGGCGGTGGCGCGGTGGATCCCACCACGGGCACCTATGTCGTCAATGCCTCTCAGGCCATCCAGGTCGATACCCTGATACCGCGCACCGAGGCCGACAGGCTGCTGCAAGGCAAGCTGGTCGCGCCCGACGGCTCGGACACGCTGGTGGCAAGCAAGGGCTCGCCTTATGCCTTCATGCGCACGAACTTTGTGAACATGTGGGGCATGCCCTGCTGGGCCGCGCCCTATGGCACACTCTCGTCCTACGACCTCAACACCGGCAAGCTGAACTGGAAGAAGCCGTTCGGTCAGATCCAGAAGCACGGCGTTTACATGCCGCAAAGCTGGGGTTCCTTGACGATCGGTCCGCCGCTGATCACCAAGTCGGGCCTGATCTTCATCGGCGCCTCGATGGACGCCAGGGTGCGCGCCATAGACGTCAAGACCGGCGACGTTCTGTGGAAGTATGCCGTCGACGTGCCGGTTATCGCCCAGCCCACGGCCTACACCTACAAGGGCAAGGAGTATGTGGTGTTCGCGGCGGGCGGCGGCCTCTTCACCAGCCGGTTCTCCGATCAACTGATTGCTTTTTCGCTGCCGAAATAAGCGGTGACGCGGTTCGGGACACCGCCTTGGCCCGTTCGGGTTGTTTGCTCGCGGTGATGGCTCTGCTACGCTCGCACCGCTTGTCGTAGCGGGGCCTCGCGCAAGATGAAGCCGGATACGCTGTGCGCCGTTGCCGCCTCGGCCCTGGTCTGGCTGGTGGCCTTTCCCACCATCGCGGTCAACAAAGTCGCGGATAAAACCGATTTCGCCATTTTCTCCATTTGCCGTGCGGAGCAGCATGTGGATATTGAGGGCGGCACGCCGAAGATCACCATCGAAAGCGGCATGGGCGACGGCGGCTTTCACATCGCCACGACCAGTCCTTCGGCGCAGCGCTGGTTCGATTATGGCATCAAGCTTTTTCATGCCTTTTATCACGAAGATGCCCGGCAGGCCTTCGATAATGCCGTTGCCGCCGACCCGGCCTGCGCCCTTTGCTTGTGGGGCCAGGCGCTGTCACGCGGGCCCACACAGAATTTCGATGCGTCTGACGAGGACCTGAAGGCCGGGCTTGAATTCGCGCGCAAGGCGCAGGCGGCGGCGCATACCGAGCGCGAGAAAATCCTTACCGCGGCCATGGTGAAGCGTTACTCGCGCGCCGAGGACATTGCCGCGGAGCGTGCGTTCGCGGATGAGGTCCTCAAGGGCGAAGCTGCGGGCCCATCGGCGGCGGACCTTCGGCTCATTGCTGCCGAGGTCTTGATGACGGCCTGGCGGCGCGGCGATCACACCACGGCGACAGCGGCCATGGCGCTGGTCGAGCCTGTCCTGCGCGCCAGCCCCGAGAACACGGCTGCCATTCACTATTACATTCATGCCACCGAGTTTGCGGGAAAGCCGATCCTGGCTCTCTCCTACGCCGAAAAGCTCTCGCGCCTGGCGCCCAAGGCCAGCCACCTGGTGCATATGGCAGCCCACACCTATTTCCATGTGGGGCGTTATGAAGATGCCGCCGCCATCAACGCTTTTGCCCTGAGAGTCGATGCTGAGCATCTGACCGACACGGCAACACCCGGGCCCGTATCTGTAGCGGACTACTATACGCACAATCTCGAGTTCGGGATGGCCGGCGCGCTGATGTCAGGTGACCGCGATCTGGCGCTGAAGTTTGCCGACCATCTGCACCGTGCCTATCCGCAAAGCGCTTTCGCCCAGGACGGCCATAGCGGCTCGGAATGGCGGCGCTTTATGATCTATGCCCGTTACGATCCGCAGCGGATGCTGACGCTGCCCGAGCCGGCGGCGGACAGTCCCGTGACGCGGGTGCTCTATCACTATGCCCGCGGCGAAGCCTATGCAGCGCTGCATGATGCGAGTGGTCTGGCGCGCGAGGCGGCTCAGGTGATTGGCGAGCAGCCGGTGACCAGGGCGGCGAAGAATGTTCTGGCCGGGCGTCTGGCCGTGTTGCAGGGCCGCTTTGCCGATGCGGCACAGGCTTTCGAAACGGCAGCGGGCCAGCAGGATACATTGCTGGCTTCCACCATGGACCCGCCGATCTGGTGGTATCCCATCCGGCGCAGTGCGGCCGCGGCGTGGCTTGAAGCCGGCCAGTTCGCGCGGGCTGCCGATGTGGCGCGGGCGAGCCTTGCCGGATGGCCCGATGACGCGCTGGCGCTGCTCGTCCTGTCGCGCGCCGAAGATGCACTGGGCCGCGGCGCTGAGGCTCGCCACGACGATGCCGCCGCGATCGGCAATTGGGAAGGCGACATCGCCAAGGTCGATATCGCGATCATCTGAATTTGGCGTGCAGCGGAATGCCGCCTGCAGCGATACCGGTCGGCAGCAATCACTTCGCGGTTGAAAAATTATCGCTGACGCCAGGAAGGCAGGGCTGCCCGCAACGCCGCGATCGGTTCATCAAGCGCGGCAGCCAATCGCAATTGCGCGGTGGCGCGATCCGGCTGGCCCGCCACGCGGTAAAGCTGAGCGGCCATGATGCACAAGGATCGATCCACGCGGAAACGATGAAGATTCTCGACCAGGGGGGCGTGATACTCGGGCTCGATCATCAGCGGACACCGCAAGAATATTCAGTACACAGAGGGTAGATTAACCATTGTGGCCCGCAGTTCCAGCCCGTTGCGAACAATTTCCAGTATCATATATTGACAGGTATCTTGTATAGCAGTATAGCTAGGGCGGAAGCAGCCTGGGGGCGCCCATGTTCCGCAACTATCTCTCCATCGCCTTGCGCAATCTGGCGCGGCACAAGCTCTTCAGCTTCATCAATATCGGCGGGCTGGGGCTAGGACTTGCCTGCACGACCTTCATCATCCTGTTCGTGCGCGACGAGTTGTCGTGGGATGCCTGGATTCCGGCCAGCCAAAATCTCTACCGGGTGGAAATGTCCGTTGCCATTCCCGGCCGGCCGGTCATGAACATGGCGGGGGTGCCTTACCCCATGGCCGCGGCCATGCGCGATGAGGTGCCAGGCGTCACCGGCAAAACGCGCCTGTTCCGGAAATCCATGACCTTGGCGGCGGGCGACCGGCAATTTTCGGAGGCGGTCAATTCCGTCGATCCGGAATTTTTCACCCTGATCCGTCTGCCCCTCATCGCCGGCAACCCGGACCAGGTTCTGCGCCAGCCGCAATCCATAGTGCTCTCCCAGCGCGCGGCACGGAAATATTTCAGCGACACCGATCCGCTGGGGAAATTCGTGACCACCAGCCGTGGCGATTGCGCCGGCGAGAATGCCGCCTGCCAGGACCGGAGAGTGGCCCTGAAGGTCACCGGAATCATGCGTGATCTTCCGCACAACACACAGTTGACCGGCGATGTCTTTATTCCAAACACGTCGCTGGCCGATCGCATGTCGCCAGAGAGCAAGCAGGATTGGCTCAGTTCGGGCGGCTGGAGCTATGTTTCTCTGGCACCCGGCGCCGATCCCCAGGCGGTCGTGTCGCGCATGGCGCCGATGCTGGATCGCGCCGTGACGCCCGCGCTCAGGAAGTTCGGCGTCCCGTCAAGCGGCAGCAAGATCTTTCATGTCCACTTGACGCCGTTCACCCAGGTGCATCTGTCTTCCGGTCAGTGGCAATTCAACATGACGCCCGCCGGAAGCTGGCTGACCGTTTATGGTGTTGCCGCTGTTGGCGTCATGATCCTGCTGGTGGCCTGCTTCAACTTCATGAACCTGGCCACGGCCCGCGCCATGTTGCGCGCGCGAGAAATCGCGCTGCGCAAGGTCATGGGCGCGCGCCGCGCTCAGCTCATGCTTCAGTTCCTCGGCGAAGCGGTGTTCATGTCGCTGTTGTCGCTGGTGTTGGCTCTGGCCCTTGTGGAGCTTCTGCTGCCGGCGTTCGACAGCTTTCTCCAACGGCCCATCGTCTTTCACAGCTTCGCCGATTGGTCTTTGCTTGTCATGATCCTGATTGTTGCCGTCGCGGCAGGGCTGATCAGCGGCAGCTATCCGGCGCTGGTTCTGTCGGCCTTCCGGCCCGCTTCGGTGCTGCGCGGTGGCAGAAGCGGCCATGCCGGCCCAAGCACCTTGCGCGCGGCTCTGGTGGTGCTGCAATTCGCCGTGTCCATCGGCCTGGGCATCGCGGCGATCGTGGTCTTCAGCCAGATCAATTTCGCGCGCAATATAGATCTGGGTTTTCGTCACGACAACATCCTGGTCATCGGCAGTGGCCGCATGACGCCACAGATGCGCGAGGCCTTTGTCCAGAGCTTGCGCGTCGCTCCCGGCATCGCCGATGTCGGGCTTTCCAACATGGTGCCGTTCGAAGCCGACCAAAGCCTGGCGCTGGTTCAGGTGCCCGGCCAGGCCGAAACCCTCACGCTCAACGATATGGCGATCAGCCCGGATTATCCCAGGGTCTATGGCATCAAGCTGCTGGCCGGACGGCTGCTGTCGCAGGCGCGGGGTGATGACCGATTCAACAGCATGATGCCCGGCGGCGACCCCCTCAATGAAGGCCGCAACATCATCGTGAACGCCGCCGGCGCGAATCATCTGGGCTTCACGCCACAGGAGGCGGTGGGGAAGGCCCTTATTCTCAATCACAATCACGTCAGGATCGTTGGCGTGCTGGCCGACACCAAGGTCGATGGTGCGCGCGAAATGGTCAAGCCGACGGCCTACATGTACGATCCGCATTCGCCCTTGCAGCTTGCGGTGCGCCTGAAGGCGGGCGCGATCCCTGAGACCCTGGCTTTCATCGACCGGACCTGGCGCGCCTTCCAGCCCTCCGTCGCGATCCAGCGCCATTTTCTGAACGAGAAATATGACACGCTGTACAGCGACGACGCGCGCGAAGGCGCCATGTTCGGCATTTTTGTCGTGATCGCCATCGCCATTGCCTGCCTGGGGCTGTTCGGATTGGCCGCCTTCACGACCGAGCGGCGCACCAAGGAGATCGGCTTGCGCAAGGTTTTCGGGGCGCGCGACCGAGAGGTGATCCTGCTGTTATTGTGGCGGTTCTCCATCCCGGTCCTGGTCGCCAATCTGATCGCCTGGCCCATCGCCTGGTATTATCTCAGCCATTGGCTCCAGGGTTTCGCCTACCGCATCGCGCTGGACCCGCTTTATTTTGCAGGTGTGGGCGTGGCTGCCCTGCTGATTGCCTGGGCAACCGTCTTGGCGCACGTTTCCCACATCGCGCGGGCCAATCCCATCAAGGCCTTGCGCTACGAGTGACGGGGGGCGAGGGGGAATCGGCTCCAAACCGGAACCCGTCGGCACCAAGCAATGCTCAGCCGCGTTTCTTGTCTGTAACTTTGGTGAGGCCGGCCATGAGACCCTCCTTCAAGGCGACCATATGGGGTGCGGTTTTTGTTGCCAGTGCGTTGGCCCTGTCCACGGGGCAGTCTGTGAATGCGCAGGAAAGCGCTCCAAACGAAGTTGCCGCCACTGCCGCGCCGGATTCGGGGCTGGATAGCTCCGCGTGTGTGGCTGGCGGTGGTGCGGTGGCGAACGGCACCACGGCCCAGGCCAAGCACAGCGCCGAAGCAACCGCGCACAAGACAGTCCGGGATCCTAACAACCAGCTGGGGACCAGCCTGCAAGGCAGAACACGAGGCCCGGTCAATTGCGTCACGAGCGCTTCGGCCGACACCCCCAGCGACAGTGCTGTCGAGTAAGCGCGGTTTGGTCTTTGCGGCGGATTTCAAGCGCCTAATCAGGCGTTGCCAGTAGGATCTTCGTCTGGCTCAATGGGGTCGGCTGTGGCTCGTCTTTGGGCTGCGCCAGTGCGGTAGGGCGAAATCCATGATTCGATATTGGAGATTGTTTGCCGTCGCGGTGGCGCTTTCTGTGTCGGCTGCAATTCCGCAAAGCGCGCTTGCGCAGGTCAGGGTGATGACCTCCGGCGGTTTTGCCGCCCCTTTGCGGGAGATGCTTCCGCAATTCGAGAAAGCCTCCGGGATATCGGTTGAGGTCATCCTGGGGAAATCTCAAGGGGCTGGGCCGCAAACGATCAGCGCGCAACTTGGCCGGGGCGTGGCCGCCGACATCGTGATCATGTCGCGGGAGGGCCTCAACGATCTTATGTCGGCAAACAGAATTGTCGCCCATTCCGATATCGACCTGGCCAGGACACCCCTTGGCCTGGCCGTTCGGGCGGGTAGCGCCAAGCCGGATATCGGCACGGTCGAAGCCTTCAAGAACACGCTGCTCCATGCCAGGTCTGTTACCTATCCCAGCAGCACGACCGGCATCTACATGGCCACCAAGCTGTTTCCGCGGCTCGGAATTGCGCGCGCGGTCATTCCGAAAAGCTCGAATGCCGGCATCGCCGCGGTTGCCAAGGGCGATGCCGAGATCGCCATTCAGCCGGTAAGCGAATTGCTTCATGTCCCCGGCACCGATTTTGTCGGCACGCTTCCGAAACAGATCCAATACATCTCGGTGTTCTCGGCGGCGCGGGTCGCAGGATCCGCCAGAAGCGCGGACGCGCAGAAGCTGATGACGTTTATGCGCTCGGCCAAGGCCCAAGAGGCAATCCGCAACAGCGGCATGGAGCCTTTTCCGTCGCATTGATGCGCCGAGGTGGGCGAAGCGATGTCCGTATTTTTTGATTCAAAGCGGTGTTGCGCCGCTTGAGAGGGGCACATGAAATCGGCAGGAAAAATCCTGGCGGCCGTGCTTTTGCTGGCGCCTGCGGTGGCGCGGGCGCAAGAGGCGCTGGTGCAGACGGCCGACCCCACCTTGCGCGGTCTCAAGGAAAGCGATTTTCCGCGCCTGAAGCAGCTTGAGCCCAATGTTTATGCTTATGAAGAGCTGCGGCCCAGCGACCCGGGCAAGTTCAAGACCACGGTGGACATGATCGTGGTGACCAGCGACGGGGTGCTGGTGGCCGACGGCCAGGGTAATTTGAGCGCAACGCAGAAGCTGGTGGCGCAGATAAAAAACCTGACGCCGCTGCCGATAAAATACGTGGTGGTATGCTCGGAGCATGAGGACCACACCGGCGGCAACGCCGCGTTCAAGAGCGCCTTTCCCGATGTGGTGTTTGTGGCCTCGCCGGTTTCACAAAAGGCGCTGGCGGCAAGCGCGACGCCGCCGACGGAAGCCGTGGCGGACAAGCGCATCATTCACCTTGGGGCCACGGACATCGAGGTCCTGAATCAGGGGCGGGCTCATACCGGCGGGGATCTGAGCGTGTATCTGCCGGGCGCGAAGGTGCTGTTCATGAGCGAGATTTACGATCATCGGCTGTTTCCTTCCCTGGCGCGGGGCTTTCCCAGCGAGTGGCTTTCCACCATCAAAAAGAATCAGGCGATCGACGCCAAATGGGTTTTCGGTGGACACGGCTTTGTCGACGATCCCGCCACCATGAAGCATGAGCTTGCGGCATTCGCGGCCGAGCTGACGGCAGTGATCGCGGAGGGGCGCCGGCTGCATGATGCGGGCGTGGCGTGCCGATCGGCGAAGGATTGCGATGCGGTGCGCGTGGCAAATTGGGGGCCTTACGAGAATTGGAGCGAGCGGGTTACCCAGGCGCCGGGCGCGCTGATGCGGGTGTATCAGGAGATTGAAGGCAAGTTGCCGAAGTAGGACGTCGTTCCGAAAAATGGGCTGCGATGCGGTGCTCGGTTTCAGGGGCCGGCATTGACATTATCCTATATTTCGCCAAATATCGAAATATGAATCTGGTCTTCAAGGCGCTGTCCGATCCGACGCGTCGGCAGATCCTGCAGTTGCTGCGCAAGAAGCCGATGACTGCGGGTGAGCTGGCAGAGCATTTCCCCATCGCCAAATCCACCCTCTCGGCCCACTTCGCCATTCTGCGCGAAGCCGACCTGGTCGAGCCGCACAAGAGCGGCACCGTCATCACCTATATGCTGAAAGTCTCGGTGCTGGAGGAAGCCCTGCTCGCCTTCGCCGAAACCGTGGGTGTCGGATTGCCCAAGTCTGCGCCACTGAAAAAAGCCATGGGGAGAGCAAAATGATCGACCGCAAGGCGCTTGGTATCCTGATCCTGCTCTGTCTCGCCACGACCGCTGCCGCGATCTGGCGTCTCAGCCTGCTGGCAGACTGGACCCAGTTGCCCATCGTCACGCCCAGCGGACCCGGCACCAGGAATAGTCTGGTACTTTTTGTTCCCCCGCTCAGTCTGCTGTTCATGATTGCCATTGGCCTTGTGATGAATTGGCTGTTTTCCGGCCCTGACGAAGCCATCCAGGCCCGTCAACGGCGGAGCAGGCTGTTGCTGCTGGGGAGCGGCGTGATGGCGGCGCTGGCACAGGCCTTCGTCATCAGCCGTTCGCTGCACCATGGCCTTTGGCTGAACCCGGAAACCGTTGCCCGCGCCGTGGTGGGAGTGGGCGGCATCCTGACCATGATCTATGGCAACGTCGTTCCGAAGCTGCCCACGGTCTCCAAGCGGATCGCCGCGCTCAATCTCGATCCCTGGCAGTCGGCGCGGTCCCGGCGCCTTGCAGGCTGGATGACCGTCGGCCTCGGACTGGCCATGATCAATGCTGCCGTCCTGCTGCCGCTGCGAGCCATGGCCCCCACGACCCTGGCCCTTTGCGCGGTCTACTACGGCACGTTCATCTGGCACTTCGCCAGGCTGAAGCGCGAACCATCGCCGCTGCCATGATACCGAAACAAAGGGCGGGCCGATGACAGCTTTGGTTCTTGACCGGGTGGTGAAGCGGTTCGGCGATTTCACCGCCGTGGACGATCTCAGCTTCTCGGTGCCGGAAGGCGGGGTCTTCGGCTTTTTGGGCGGCAACGGCGCCGGCAAGACCACATCGGTGCGCATGATGCTGGACATCTTGCGTCCCGATGCCGGTCACATCCAAGTGCTGGGCCGCGCGCCCAGCCGCGCCAACGCGCCCCGGATCGGCTTCCTGCCGGAGGAGCGCGGGCTTTACCGCCTGATGACGGTGATGGACACGGTGGTCTATTTCGGCCGCCTCAAAGGCATGTCCGCCGCGGATGCCGTCCGCAAAGCCGCGACCTTGATCGAGCGCCTCGGCCTGTCGCAATGGGCCAACACCGCCCTCGACAAGCTTTCCAAGGGTATGTCGCAGAAGGTCCAGCTCGCCACCGCGCTGGTCAACGGCCCACGGCTGCTGATTCTGGACGAGCCCTTTTCGGGCCTTGATCCTGTCAATCAGGGCGTGCTCGAGGACTTGGTGCGCGAGGCGGCCCGGGATGGCGCCACCGTGATTTTCTCCACCCATGTGATGCAACATGCCGAGCGACTCAGTGACCGGCTGTTGCTGTTGGCGCGCGGCCGAAAAGTGTTCGAGGGCACGCAAGCCCAGGCGCGGGCGCAATTGCCGGCGCGTCTGCTGCTGACCGCCCAGGCCGATCCGGCCGGCCTGCCGGGCGTGGTGCGGGCGCAGGCGGTGGATGCGGCCCAGGATGGCTGGCGGCAATGGGACGTGACCCTGGCGCCGGGGCAGGATGCCGGCGGCCTGCTGCAGCATTGCACACAGAACGGTTTCGTCCTGCGCGGCTTCGACCTGCACAAGCCCAGCCTGCACGAAGTCTTTGTCCACCTGGTGGGAGGAACGCCATGAACCGCATCCTGCTGGTGGCGCGTCGCGACTTTCGCCAGGTCATCGCCACGCGCGCCTTCAAGATCACGTTGCTGATCGTGCCGCTGATGCTGGCGCTGGTGGCGGGGGCCCGGACGGTGCTGCGCCCGCCCTCCACCATTGCCTATGTCATGACCGATGCCGGTGGCGGCTTTGCGCCGGCGCTGGAGCACCGGCTGACGCTGGACTACCAGCGCCAGGTGCTGCGTGATCTCTCTGCCTATGCGGCGCGCTGGAATCTCGCCGCACCGGGTGATGGACGATACATGGCCGATGACGCGGCGGTGGAGCGGTTCATCGCCCGCGGCGGCGTCCAGGGCGCGCTGGCGCGGATGCGTCCGCCCCGGGACGCCACCGCTTTCAAGCCACCGCCTGTTCCTTACATCCGGGTTCCGGTGCCGAAGGGCGTGCCGGTGGACCGCGGGCCGGCCGCCTTCGGCCGCGCCATGGCGCCGTATCTTGCCGGTGATATCGAGACACCGCAGGGCAAGCGCGTACTGGCACTGGCAGTCTATATGCCGGCAAACGGTGTCGCGCGGATATGGACCAACGGCCGCAATGACAACGGTCTGATCGATATCATCCAGGAGGAGCGCGCGCGCCTTGCCCGTATGGCACTGCTGCAAGAAAACGGTGTCGCCGCTGCCGCCGCGGCCCGAATCGAAAGCCTGGAGACACCGCTGACGGTGACAGCGCCGCCGGGCGGCAGCCGCTCGCGGATGATGGCGCGTTCGATCGTCCCGCTGGCGCTGGCCTATCTGCTGCTGATGTCGGCCATGATCACCGGCGGATTGATGCTTCAGGGAGTGATTGAGGAACGTTCCAACCGCCTATTGGAAGCGGTGCTGGCCTGTGTCGAGCCGCGCGAGCTGATGCTGGGCAAGCTGATCGGCCTGGGGGCAGTGGGCCTGACCATCCTCGCCATCTGGATCGGCTGTGCTCTGCTGGCCGCCTTCTCCATTCAGGGCGTGGTCGCCGACTATCTGAGGCCGTCGCTGGCGGTGCTGAACCAGCCCTGGATGATCCCGGTGCTGGCCTTCTATTTTTTCTGCGGCTACCTGATGCTGGCGATGCTCTATCTTACCATCGGCTCGCTTTCCAATTCCATGCAGGATGCCCAGGCCTATCTGATGCCGGTGACGATGGCGGTACTGCTGCCGGTGATGCTGATGGTGAATGCGGTCATCCAGAATCCCTCCGGGTTTCTACCCAGGGTGATGTCCTGGATTCCGCTTTACACACCATTCGCCATGCTGGCGCGGCTGGGCAGCGGTGTCTCCTTGGCGGAGTTGCTCGGCACCGGGCTGCTGCTCGCCGGCTTCGTGACGCTGGAGTTGATATTGCTCGGCCGTGTCTTCCGCGCCAGCCTGCTCAATGCCGGCCAGCCGCCAAAGCCGGGCGCCTTCATTCGGCTGATGTTGCACCGGGAGTGAGAAGCGTTCGGCTGAAGGCCGGCATTTGGTTGAGATGGTCGGGCTTGGGGTATGATTTGGCATGCGCAAATGGGGCTGCACCCTTATGCATTTCAGAAACGGTTCTTTGCTAATTCTGGCGATCACAGCCCTGGTCTGTTCCAGAGCAATGTTTGCATTCTTCCGCGACCCGGAAGGGCCCAATCTCCTCGTGGTTACCGGGATGGCCGCTGTCATCTATCTCATATCGGTGGCCGTCTATCTCTCAGACCTCTTCCCGTCCCTGACGGGGTTCAAAAGAAGTTCGCTGTGACTTTCATCCAGATATTCGTCACTACGGGCTTTTATTTGGGGTTGCGCTGAGATCCGCATGATACGCGTAGCTTGATGATTTGTACGGAACGGACCGCGCCGCGGAATCGCGCAAGGATTCCTACCCTGGCGTCAAGGCCCGGAATTATTCCAGGCTTGCTGCAATCTTGCGAAGCTCGTCCGGCGTGTGCTCGCCGCTGATGACTGATCCTGGCACCAGATATTTTCCCTTGGCCAGGCCGCCAATCAGCACCGGTTCGAACCGCGTTTCCTTGAACAGGTTGGTCGCCAGGGCGATGGCCTTTGGATCGTCGCCGGCGATGGGCACGCCAACCGTTTGCGCCAACGTCGGCTTGACCAATACCTCGGCGCCGTGAAGGCCATTGTGCCCAAAATTATTGAAGGCCCGCACGATATGCGCGCCTGGCAACAGCTTGGCCGTCGCCAGGCCCGCGCCGCCCTGTTCGTCGACCCATTTGGCCAGCGCATCCCCGTCACGGGCAGCACTGGGATTGGAGACGTCCACGACCAGGGGCTTGGTAGCGAGCGTCTTGCCATAATCGCGGCCGATCTGTTCGACCGCCGAATTGGGCACGACCAGAAAGATAATGTGGCCAAACGCGACCGCGTCGGCCACCGATCCCGCCCGGGCGTTGGAACCGGCGGCCGCGACCAGATCCTTGAGCTGTTCGGGATGACGCGACGAGAACATCACCGGATGGCCCAGCCTGGCAAAGATCGTACCCAGCGCACCGCCTTCGGCG
>CAYQZM010000158.1:0-7936 GCA_964421935.1 uncultured Rhizobium sp.
GGCCTTACCGAAGGACATATTCATGCGTACCGAAGAACTGCGCGCCATTCATCTTTCAGATTACAAGGCGCCGGAATTCCGCATCACCACCGTGCATCTGGATTTCGCGCTGGAGCCGGAAGCCACGCGCGTCAAAGCCAAGCTGACGATCGAGCGCCGCTCCGGAACTGGACCGCTGGTGCTGGCGGGCGAATGCCAGAAGCTGCTGTCCGTGGCGCTGGATGGCCGCGTGCTCGAAAGCAGCGATTACTTGCTGGACGACAAAACCCTCGCCCTGGCCGATCCGCCGGACCGGCTGACCCTGGAGATCGAAAGCGAGATCAACCCCGCCGCCAACACCGCCCTGGAAGGCCTGTTCCTGTCCAACGGCATGTTCTGCACCCAATGCGAGCCGGAAGGCTTCCGCCGCATCACCTATTTCCTCGACCGGCCCGACAATCTCTCCGTCTTCACCGTGCGGATCGAGGCGGACAAGGAGCAGTATCCGGTGCTGCTCTCCAACGGCAACCGCATCCAGAGCGGCGATCTTGCCGGCGGCCGCCATTTCGCGGTCTGGCACGACCCCTTCCCCAAGCCGTCCTATCTCTTCGCCCTGGTGGCCGGCGACCTGGGCTCGATCCACGACAGCTTCACCACCATGAGCGGGCGGAAAGTGGCGCTGGCCATCTATGTCGAGCATGGCAACGAGCCCCGCGCCCATTACGCCATGGATGCCCTCAAGCGCGCCATGAAATGGGATGAAGAGGCTTATGGCCGCGAATATGACCTCGACATCTTCATGATCGTGGCGGTCAGTGCCTTCAACATGGGGGCGATGGAGAACAAGGGCCTCAACATCTTCAACGACAAGGTGCTGCTGGCCACGCCGGAAACCGCCACCGACGACGACTATGCCCGCATCGAAGGCGTGGTGGCCCATGAATATTTTCACAACTGGACCGGCAATCGCATCACCTGCCGCGACTGGTTCCAGCTCTCGCTGAAGGAAGGCCTTACCGTTTTCCGCGATCAGCAATTTTCCGGCGACATGCGCAGCCATGGGGTGCAGCGCATCCAGGATGTGCGCACGCTCAGGGCCCGCCAGTTCATCGAGGATGCCGGCCCGCTGGCGCATCCGGTGCAGCCCGAGAGTTATATCGAGATCAACAACTTCTACACGGCCACCATCTACGACAAGGGCGCCCAGGTGATCGGGATGCTGAAGACGCTTGTCGGCGATGAGGGCTATCGCAAGGCGACCGATCTTTATTTCGAACGCCATGATGGCCAGGCCGCCACGGTGGAGGATTGGGCCAAATGCTTCGAGGACGCGTGCGGCCGCGACCTGACCCAGTTTCGCCTCTGGTACCATCAGGCTGGAACCCCGGTGGTGGAGGCGCGTGGCGCCTATGACGCCGCAGCGCAGACCTACACCTTGGAACTGACCCAGTCGCTGGCGCCCACGCCCGGCCAGTCCGACAAGAAGCCCATGCATATTCCCGTGCGCATGGGTCTGATCGGCGCACACGGCCGCGGACTGCCGCTGACCCTGGAAGGGGAGAACCGCGAAGGACCGGACAATCGCGTGCTCGAACTGACCGAAGCGCACCACCGCTTCACATTTGTCGATGTTCCGGGCGAACCGCTGCTGTCGCTGGGGCGTGACTTCTCGGCCCCTGCCATCTTCCGCAATCCTCTCAGCCGGCATCAGCGCGCCGTCCTGATGGGCAAGGACAGCGATGCTTTCAATCGCTGGGAAGCCGGCCAGGGCCTGGCGGCCGAGATCATGCTGGAAGTGGCAGGCCGCGCGCGGAGCGATGCCGATGGCGATTACATCGCCGCCATCGGCGACGTGCTGGCGCGGGCCGAGGAAGATCCGGCCTTTGCCGCCCAGATGCTTATGCCGCCGACCGAGAATGAGCTGGCGGCGAAAAAGACCCCGGTCGATCCCGTCGGCATTCACACCGCGCGGCTGGCCCTGGTCAAGGCCATCGCGCACGCGCACGCCGAGAAGCTGGCCCAGCTTTATGAGCATATGCGTGACGCCAGCGATTTCAGCCCGGATGCGGCCTCGGCCGGGCGCCGCGCGCTGCGCAATGCATGCCTGCGCTATCTGACGTCGGCGGACGACGAAGCCGCGGCGGGCCTTGCGGATGCGCATTACCGCACGGCCGACAACATGACCGACATGATCGCCGGCCTGGCGGCGCTCACCCGCATGGAATCGCCGCTGCGCGATTCCGCCTTCACCCATTTCCATGACCGTTTCCGGGGCGATCCGCTGGTGCTGGACAAATGGATGAGCCTGCAGGCCGGTTCGCCCTTGCCGGAAACCGTCACCGCGGTGCGCGAGCTGATGAAGCATCCGGCCTTCGACATCAGAAATCCCAACCGCGTGCGCGCCCTGGTGGGCGCCTTCAGCGGCAATCATCTGCGCTTCCATGGCGCGGACGGCGAAGGCTATCGGCTGGTGGGCGAAGTGATCCGCATCCTGGACCCGATGAACCCGCAGGTTGCGGCCCGCATGGCGGGCGCTTTTGAAAGCTGGCGCCGCTATGACGAAGGCCGCCAGGCGCTGATGCGGGCCGAATTAAAAGCCATCCATGACCTGTCGGGAATTTCGCCCAACCTATTCGAGGTCACGGGAAAGATGCTCGGGTAAGCACGATCCGCGCCGGCGGGGGAAACCGTTCCCACTGTACCAATTTGAATCGCGCCCGAGACGCACGCTTTGCCGGGCTTGCCCTGCACGCCCAAAAAACGAAGCCAACGCCGCGAGCTTGGGCGGGCGCTGACGAGTCGCACACCGATTCGTGCCCGGCTCGTTAATAAGCTCGTGACGCGAGAGTCCCTGATCTTGATAATTCCTGTGCGCGAATCAACGCGCGGATGGGATTCATGGCCGAGGCAACAGCGCGTTCCTTGGACCGGCTGGGCGGCTTGCTTGCCGAGAGCCCGTTATTCATTCACCTCTTTCACCGGATCGGCCGCGACCTGCGTCTCACGCTTTTTCTTTGCGCCCTTCTGGTCCTGGCCAGCCTGATCGCCTGCGTGCTGCTGCAGACCCGGCAGGCGGACATGGCCGCCGGCGCCGAAACGGCCCGCTTCCAGCAGATGCGCGCGCATGACGTTGCCGGCGCTGCTGGCGCGGTGCTGGACCGGTATGCCCGCATGGGCGAAGTCTTCGCCCGCAGCCCCGAACAATATCGCAGCGCCGATCTGGGCCGGGCCGAACCCGCCATCCGCGACATCGCGGTCTGGGATGCAGCCGGAAATGCCGTCGCCCGACTTGATCCCACCGCGCCCCTGACTTTGCCACGGCCGGACTTTGCGGGCACGCGCACCGCCTTTGCCGGGGCGCTGGCGCTGCGCCAGAGCGGCCGCATCATTGAAGTGCGGTTCGATCCTGCGAGCCTGGCCTTTGCCGGAGCGGCGCTGGTGAGTGGGGCGGGCGAGGCCCGCGTGCCCCACTGGCCGCTCGCCGTCGCGGTAACGGCCCCGGTTCTGGCTCCTTCCGGCTGGGCACGTACCTTGCCGCTTTACCTGCTGATGGTTCTGGCGCCGGCGGTGGTGGCAGCGTTCCTGGCCGTGCTGCTGGCCCAGGCCTTCGAGCGGCAGGCCAAGTCCGCCCGCGCCATCCGCGCCCTGAAATCCACCCGTCCCGTGGAAGCCCAACTGATGGTACGCCTGGCCCATGCGGAGCGCGGAGCCATGGAAGCGCTGCGGGCCAAGTCGGAATTCATGGCCCATATGAGCCATGAACTGCGCACACCGCTGAATGCGGTGATCGGCTTTTCCGACATCATCGCACGCGACCTGTTCGGGGAGCCCGGCCATCCCAAATATGCCGAATATGCCCGCGACATCGGGACGGCGGGCCGGGCCCTGCACAACCGGATCGGCGACATTCTCGATTTCGCCAATATCGAAGCCGGCCACTATCCACTGAACCAAGAGGCGGTGGAGCTGGCGGAGCTGGCGCGAACCTGCATCGAGGAGCATCAGGGACGGGCTTTCTCGCGCCGCATCTCGCTGTCGCTGGCATCCGGCGAGCCGGGCAAGGTGCGCGCCGACAGCCGCGCCCTGACACGCATCCTCTCCAATCTTCTGACCAACGCCCTCACCTATACGGCGGATGGCGGCATCGTCCGGGCCGATGTGCGCTTCGAGGGTGGTGTGGGCATCCTCACGCTCGGTGATAGCGGCAAGGGATTTTCGGATGCCGAACGGAGCAAAGCCGGACGGCCTTTCATCCGCTTCGACCGCCCCGGCACCGTCACGGGCGCCGGCCTGGGCCTTGCCATCGCCATGGAACTGGCGCGCCGGATGGGCGGCGCCGTACGCCTGGCCGGCCAGGACGGCCCCAGCGGCGGCGCCATCATGGAAGTGAGATTGCTCAGGATATGACCGGTTGCCGGCGCGCGCTTCGCAGGCTTGCCGCGCCATTTGCGGCGGCTGTGATCGCCGCGCCCGCCGCCGCGCAAGCGCCCGCTTACAAGGCCCCTGCCTATTATGGGGCCGCCGCCTACGAGATCATCCGCAGCGACCCGGATGTCCTGGAAATCCGTTTCCATGGCATCACCATGCGCGGCGCCCATGCCGATGACAGCCAGAATGCGCTGGCGCTTGATTTCCAGCAGCCGGTCGATGGAGCATTGTTCGGCCGCCTGCCCTTGTCGGCGCCGCTATGGATTTCCATGGCTTATTGCAATTTCCATAATGGCGTCATCCGCGGTACCCGTCCCGTGACGTTCCTGACCCGCGCGGAAAGCGACGGCTTCTCGTTGCGCCTTGTGCCGCGCGCGCCCGTGGCTGAGGCGGTGGTGCCGCCACTGCCGCCGCCGCCACCCATGCGCGGCTCCTATACCGAGCAGCGGATAAGCCCGCCGGCGGAGCCGGTATCGCCAGCCACCACTGCCGGTTTCCACACCCGGGGCGAATATGCCGCCGCAGTGCTGCCGCGGCCGAACTGGATGCAGAAAGCGCTTTAAGGTCTAACCTGGCTGTCCCATACGCGAGGGCTGGATATGAAGACCGGTTGGCTTGTCGGCAGCCTGGCCGTGCTGGTGCTGATCATCGGCAGCGGCTGGTTCCTGATGCGGGGACCGGCCGGCAGCGGGCCGGTGACCCTGTTCCAGTGGCAGGACTTCATGGATCCGCCTTTCCTGGCGGACTATGAGAAGACCTTCCACGAAAAGCCCGCCATCACCATTTTCGCCGACGAGGATGAGGCCTTCTCCAAGATGCAGGCCGGCTTCAGGCCGGACGTAATGGGGCCTTGCTACTATAGCCTGCCGCGCTGGAAAGAGGCCGGGCTGCTGCAGCCGATCGATGTCTCCAGACTGAAGAACTGGAGCAAGATCTCGCCGGTGTTGCGCAACCTGCCGGGCATTTCCGCCGGTCCCGGCAAGGTGTGGTTTGTGCCGCATTATTGGGGCAACACCTCGCTGACCATCCGCACCGATCTGGCGCCGGAATATGCCAAGTCCCAGAGCTGGGACATCCTGTTCGATCCCAAATACAAGGGCCGGGTGTCGGTGCTGGACGGGGTGGACGACACCGTGCCCTTCATCGCCCACATGATCGGCGTGGACGCCTACAACATGTCGGATGCGGACTGGCAGAAGGTGCAGGCCAAGCTCAAGGAACTGGTGCCGCATCTGCGCTTTGTCTCCTCCGACGACACTGCCTTGGCGCAAGGGCTGGCGTCAGGCGAACTGGTGGCGGCGATGAGCTGGCGGGAGACCTATGCCGCGCTCCATCGCGAGAACAAGCCGGTGGCCTATCTGGAGCCGCCCGGCGGCGTGTTCACCTATGTCTGCGGCCTGGTCATGCACAAGGACCCGTCCAACGAGGCGAAAGCCGTGGCGCTGATCGATTCCTCGCTGTCGGACGAAGCGGCCGTTTATACGATCGAGCATATCGGCAACGGCCCGGCCAACACCAAGGCGCTGGCCAAGGTGCCGGACTCGGTGTTCCAGAATCTGGGGGTTACGCGCGACCTGGATGCCTTCCTGAAAACCGGGATCTTCCAGCGCCCCTTGCCCAACAAGGAAAAGATCGTTTCCGCCTGGACCGAGATTAAGAGCGGGGTGCAGTAAAAGAAAAAGGGCCGGAGCGTCACCGCTCCGGCCCTTTGATTATTATGCGCCTAAAACTAAACAACCCCGCGCTTATGCTCCCCGACCACGACCCGGCCGGGTTCGAAGGCGCGCTTGAACACGTCCAGCGCCTTGCGGGGCTCGGCATTGCCGCACATGAAGACGTCGAAGGCCGCGAAGCCCTTTTCCGGCCAGGTGTGGACGGAGATGTGGCTTTCCGCCAGCACCGCCACGCCGGAGATGCCGCCGCCATCCTCGAACTTGTGCAGGTGGATGTGCAGGAGCGTGGCGCCCGCCTCATTCACCGCATCGATCAGCGCGGTTTCAATTCGCTCGCGATCATCCAGGCCCTTGGCTTCCCAAAGGTCGATGATCACATGACTGCCCGCATAGGACAGACCATTCTTGGTGATGAAGTGATCCTTCTGGTCGTCATTCGAAGGGGTCACGACAACCGGGCGCGGCGCCTTGGGCGCGCGAGCCTTGATTTCCTTTTGCGGGATCTTGTTCGCCGCAACCAGATTGAGTCGAGCCATTCAAGCACCTACCCGTCTTAGAGTTGACACCTGCGCCTTGGCCTTGTGGACTTCCGGACGCGCCTTAATGAGAAAAGCGACGGAGGGGTTCAGCCCTACGCCGCTTCGTCCGGCTTTTTTTCTCGCCGGGTCAATTGCGAGATAGGGCTAACCGCCCCGGGATGCAAGAGAAAATTTTCCCGGCAGCGGAGTTTTTAACCCCGCGTGGCTGGCGAGGCACCAAGAGCGTCGGCACGGCGCGCCCGCGAGAGACAAATTCCGGCGCTCTCTCGCGCGCCGGAAAGGCCGATGAAATGGGCTCCAGATGCGCAGCCAAGCCGCGGTAGACAGCGCCGCAAGCGCAGCCTATACGGCGCGGGTCCTGTCACAACTCTTAAGGAAACGTTATGGCCCGTCCGCAGCCCCAGCCGACCAAGAGCAAGGCCCGCAAGACCTCCGACGCGCTCCAGGTGGAACGCCTGCACAAGGGCTACGCCCAGTCCATGGAGATCACCAAGGTGCTGGCGGATGAGCAGAGCCAGTTTCAGCACATCCGCATCTTCGACACCGTCGCCAACGGCCGGGTGATGACCTTGGACGATATCGTCCAGATCACCAGCCGGGACGAATCGGCCTATGCCGACATGCTGACCCACCTGCCGATGCTGGAGCATGGCAAGGTGGAGCGCGTCATGATCGTGGGCGGCGGCGACCTGTCCATCGCCGACGAGGCTCTGAAGCATAAAAACGTGAAAGAGGTCGTTCTGGTCGACATTGACGGCCGCGTCATCGAGCTCTGCCGCAAGCTGTTCGGCGAGATCAACGCCAAGGCCTTCCGCGACCGGCGCATGGTCATCGAGGTGGCGGATGCTTTCGAATATCTGGGCCGCAAATCCAGCAAGAACCGCTTCGACCTGATCATCGCGGACCGCCCGGATCCGGTGGGCCCCGGCAAGGCGCTGTTCGGCGAAACCTTCTATGACCGGGTGAAGGGCGCGCTGAAAAAGGGCGGCTATGCCACCTTCCAGACCGGCGTGCCCTTCTACCAGCCCTGGGAGATCACCGAGGCGCTGGAGGAACTGAAGCGCTTCTTCCCCCGCTCCGGCCTCTATCTCAGCGTGGTGCCCACCTATATCGGCGGCTTCATGGCCCTTTCCTGGGCCAGCAAGGGCGGCAAGCCGCTGGGAACCCCGGCGGGGGTCAAGAAGGCGGCGGCGGCCTACAAGAAGGCCAAGCTGAAGACCGACTATTACAACCCGGCCATCCACGCCGCGGCCTTCGCCCTGCCCAACTGGATCGCGAAGCTGGTTCCTTGACCCCCTCCGGCCTTCGCAACTTTGC
>CAYQZM010000159.1:0-4662 GCA_964421935.1 uncultured Rhizobium sp.
GGGCCGTGGCCGCCGAATTAGGCGGGCCGGCACGATATTCTTGTCATGCCCGCGAAAGCGGGCATCCAACTTTTTCTTCGGCGTGTTGGTGACGAAGTTGGATTCCCGCTTTCGCGGGAATGACATGGTGGCCTAGCCCACCTGTCCCCTGTGCCTCAATCCCGCGTCCGCCAATACACACGCCATCATCGCTTCGCCCACCGGCACGGCGCGGATGCCGACGCAAGGGTCATGACGGCCCTTGGTGACGATCTCGGTCTCGGCGCCGGATTTATCGATGGTGCGGCGTGGCGACAGGATCGAGGATGTCGGCTTGACCGCAAAGCGCGCCACAATGGGCTGGCCGGTAGAAATGCCGCCCAGGATGCCGCCGGCATGATTGGACACGAACACCGGCTTGCCGTCGTTCCCCATCCGCATCTCATCGGCATTGGCCTCGCCGGTCATGGCGGCGGTGGCAAAGCCGTCGCCGATCTCCACCGCCTTGACGGCATTGATGCTCATCAGCGCGGTCGCCAACTCGCTGTCCAGCTTGGCATAGATCGGCGCGCCAAGGCCCGCCGGGATTCCGTCCGCGACCACTTCGATGACGGCGCCGACCGACGAGCCACTCTTGCGGATGCCTTCCAGATAGATTTCCCACGCGGCTGCCGCTTTCGCGTCGGGGCAGAAGAAGGGATTGTTGTTCACTTCATCCCACGACCAGTTGCCGCGCACGATCCGTTCGGTGCCCATCTGCACCAGCGCGCCGCGGATGGTCACCGTGCCGTACAGCCTGTCCAGCACCTTGCGGGCGATGGCGCCGGCCGCCACGCGCAGCGCGGTCTCGCGCGCGCTCTGCCGGCCGCCGCCGCGATAGTCGCGCACGCCATATTTCGCCTCATAGGTGTAGTCGGCATGGCCCGGACGGTATTTGTCGCGGATATCGCTGTAATCCTTGGAGCGCTGGTCCACATTCTCGATCAAGAGGCCGATCGGCGTGCCGGTAGTCAGGGCCACGGGCATCCGTTCGTCCTGGAAGGTGCCCGACAGGATCTTCACCGTGTCCGGTTCCTGGCGCTGGGTGACGAACTTGGATTGCCCCGGCCGGCGCTTTTCCATGTAAGGCTGGATGTCGGCCTCGCTCAGGGGAATGCCGGGCGGGCAGCCATCCACCACGCAGCCGATCGCCGGCCCGTGGCTTTCGCCAAAGGTGGTGACGCGGAAGAGGTGGCCGAACGTGTTGTGCGACATGGATTCTCTTATGGTCGCGCCGGGAGGCACGCGCCGCTACGCTGCCGCTAGCGGCTGCTCGTGTTCCCGGTCGCCCTGGGCTGTTTAGCCCATAGAGGTGGGATTGGAAACCGCGCCCCCGGCGTCCGGAAGCTGCGTGACGTCGCTGCCCCGCACCCGGAAGACCACGCCCTGCGGCTCGGACAGGGCCGACATCCGCGCCGCATCCAGACCGGCGAAAAGTCCGCGCAGGATTCGGGTGGCGGCGCCATGGCTGACCGCGAAGGTGTCGGTCTTGAGGTCCTTGATCCAGTCCGTCAGGCGGACTGCGACCTGGGCATAACTCTCGCCGCCCAAAGCCGGCACATTCCATTTGTCCTTGGCGCGACGGTCGTAATAGGCGGGATCGAGCGCGCGGGCTTGGGCTTCCGTGAGCTGGTCCCATTGGCCGAGATCAATTTCCTGAATGCGCGGATCGACGGCATAGCCTTCGCGCGGCAACGCCAGCATGCCGCGCGCGATCTCCATGGTGGTGCGGGCGCGCGCCAGGGGCGATGATACAAAGGCCAGAGCCGGCTTCGCGCCAAGCTCGCGCTTCAGCACCAGGCCGATCTCTTCGGCCTGCTGGCGTCCCAGTGCTGTAAGCGGCGTGTCTTTCTCGCCGGAAAAGCGTTTGGCCAGATTGGCTTCGGTCTGGCCGTGGCGCGCGAAATGAAGCGTGACGCCTTCAGCGAGGCTAAGAGGCATCCGGCTTCACGGGGACGGTGATATCGGGCGCGTCTTCCGCCTTCATGCCGACCACATGATAACCGGCGTCCACATGCAGATTCTCGCCCGTCACGGCGCTGCCCAGGTCGGATAGCAGGAACAGGGCGGCGTTGCCGACCTCACTCTGCGTCACGGTACGGCGTAGCGGCGAGTTGTATTCGTTCCACTTGAGGATGTAGCGGCTGTCGGCGATGCCGGCGAAGGCCAGGGTCTTGATCGGGCCAGCGGAGATGGAATTGACGCGGATCTGCTTCTTGCCCAGATCCTCGGCCATGTAGCGCACGCTGGCTTCCAGCGCCGCCTTGGCCACGCCCATCACATTGTAGTGGGGCATGTTGCGCTCGGAACCCAGATAGGTGAGCGTCACCAGGCTGCCGCCCTTGGACATCAGCTTTTCGGCCCGCTGCGCCACCGCGGTGAAGGAGTAGCAGCTGATGTCCATGGTCATGCGGAAATTCTCCGCCGTGGTGTCGACATAACGACCCTTCAACTGATCCTTGTCGGAGAAGGCGATGGCATGAACCACGAAATCCAGGCTGTCCCAGATCTTGCCCAGCTCGGCGAAGGCCGCATCGATCGAATCCGCCTTGCTGACATCGCAGTCGATCATGGCGGCCGGCTTCAGAGGCTCGACCAGCGGCACCACCCGCTTTCTGAAAAGATCGCCCTGATAGGAGAAAGCCAATTCGGCCCCAGCCTCATGCAAGGCCTGGGCAATGCCCCAGGCAATGGAATGCTGGTTCGCCACGCCCATGACCAGGCCGCGTTTGCCCTTCATGAGGCCTTGAAATGACATGCTTTCCCCGCTCTGGCTGCCTGAACCCCCGTCATTTACCCCGAATAGGCGCGGCGCCAAACGGGTTTTTCGCAGCCGCCAAAATCGTATTATTTCAATAAGTTAATGCAGCTTGGTCCGGGGGTCGTACTCGGCCGCCCAGCCGCTGGCGAAACTCTTCAGGGCCTCGTCCGGTTTGTCGGGCAGGGTCACAATCAGCCGGACATAGAGATCTCCTGCCGGCGTCGACCCGTGAGCGGCTATGCCCTTGCCCTTCAGCCTGAGGACGGCGCCGGTATTGGAGTTGGCCGGGACGGACAGGGCGACGGTCCCCGTGAGGGTCGGAACCGGAACCTTGCCGCCCAGCACGGCCTCTTTCAGGGTCACCGGCAGATCCATGCGAATGTCATTGCCGTCCCGGGTCATCCAGGGGTGGATCGCCACCGAAACGGTCAGAAGGATGTCGCCATTGGCGGCTCCGCCACGGCCGGCGCCGCCCCGGCCCTTGACCCGCACGACCTGGCCGTCCTTCACCCCGGCCGGAATCTTGACGTCGATCTGCTCGCCATTCTGCAGCACCACCCGGCGGGTGCCCCCTTTGGCGGCTTCCTCGAAGCTGACCGCGACCTGGGCAGTGAAATCCTCGCCCCGGGCCTGGCGGGGAGCGCCGCGGCCACGGCGGCCGCCCATCATGTCCGCGAAAATATCCTCGAAACCGGCCGAGGCGCCCGGCTCATCCCCGAAACTGAAATGGAATTCCCGGGCCCCCGCCTGGCCGCCGCCGCCAAAGCCCCCAAAACCGGAGCCAAAGGGATGGCCCTGCTGGAAGCCGCCGGCGCGCGGATCAAAGCCCCTCGGATTGCCATCCGGGCCGATCGCGCCCGCGTCAAATTGGGCGCGCTTCTCCTTGTCGCCCAGAATGTCATAGGCGCCCGAAATCTCCTGGAATTTCTTCTGCGCGGCCGCGTCCCCGGCATGCTTGTCGGGATGATGCTTCTTGGCCAGCGACCGGAAGGCTTTCTTGATTTCGGCCTCGCTGGCCGTCTTGGGCACACCCAGGACTTCGTAGGGGTCTTTCATGCCTGTCTTTCGCGGCGGGACTCGTTGTAGGTGGGCCTTTGTATCATTGTTTCAAGGGCTTGGCCCAACCGGGAACATATGGCTCTCTTTTGTGTTTCAAAGCATCAGGGTGGGCCATAAGCGGGGAACAGGAAACAGCTTAATGCAATCGTCTCAGGCCGAGCGCGCCGGCGCCACTGTGTCGGTGCTGGAAGACGCGGCCCGGTATCGCATCCTGGTCGAAGCGGTCACTGATTACGCCATCTATATGCTCGACCCCACCGGCGTGGTCACAAGCTGGAATGCGGGGGCCCAGCGGTTCAAGGGCTACCAGCCCGATGAGATCATCGGCGAGCATTTCTCCCGCTTCTATACCGAGGAGGATCGTGCCCGCGGCCTGCCGGCGACGGTCCTGGGCATCGCCGCCCGGGAAGGCACGTTCGAAGGCGAAGGCTGGCGGGTGCGCAAGGACGGCACCCGCTTCTGGGCCCATGTCGTCGTCGATCCCATTCGCAATCACCGCGGCGAGCTCACCGGCTTCGCCAAAGTCACGCGCGACCTGACCGAGCGCAAGGAAACCATGGAGGCCTTGCGCCGGAGCGAGGAGCAGTTCCGGCTTCTGGTCCAGGGCGTCACGGATTATGCGATCTATCTGCTCAGTCCGGAAGGCATCATCACCAACTGGAACGCGGGCGCCCAGCGCATCAAGGGCTATCTGCCGGACGAGATCATCGGCAAGCATTTCTCGCAATTCTACACCGAGGAGGATCGCCTGGCCGGCCTGCCGCAAGAGGCGCTGGCGACTGCGATCCGTGAAGGCCGCTTCGAGAGGGAAGGCTGGCGTGTGC
>CAYQZM010000160.1:0-14534 GCA_964421935.1 uncultured Rhizobium sp.
GTGACCGGCGCCGGCGCGCCCACCAGCACGATCTGCTCGAGCCCTTTCAGGCATTCGACAATCTGTTCGGCGAAATAGGGAATGCGCTCGACCAACGGCAGGCCCTCGCCCCGCGTCAGCCGCGGCGTGAAATAGTCGTGCAGCAGCCGCGTGCCGGTCTTGGCGGCAATGCGGCCCGCCGCTTCCACGCCCACGCCTTCCAGGCAGCGGCCGCGCAGCAGCAGCGCACTGCGCTTGCCATTGCCCAGCGCGGCCGCCACCTGCTCGATCACCGCAGCCTCGACCTGCTTGGACGGCGCCACCGGCAGCCGCGGCGCCGGCGTTGCGCCCTGGCTCCAGGCGGCGTCGGCCGGCAGCACCAAGGTGGCGATTTGTCCCGGCGTGGTCAGCGCGGCCTGCACCGCGCGGGCGCCATCGCCCGCTACCTCGGCAACCCCAAGGCAGTGGTGCGCCCAGTCCGAGACCGAGCCGCAGATCGCCATGATGTCGGAGGTCAGCGGCGCCTGTACGTATTTCGCGTGGGTGCTGGCATGGTCGCCAACGATATTGACCACCGGCTGGCGCGCCTTGCGCGCATTGTGCAGAAAGGAAATGGCGTTGGCGAATCCCGGCCCAAGATGCAGCAAGGTGGCGGCGGGCTTGCCGGTCATGCGGGCATAGCCGTCGGCCGCGCCCGCGGCCACGCCTTCAAACAGGCAGAGCACCCCGCGCATGCGCGGTTCGTGGTCCAGCGCCGTCACGACATGCATCTCCGAGGTGCCCGGATTGCCGAAGCAGATTTCGATGCCGCTGTCGGCCAGCGTATGGACCAGGGCCTCGGCGCCGTTCATGCCGCAGCAAACATCAGCTGAGCTTGGCCCGTTCGGCGGCACCCTGTGCCAGCAAGGCTTCGTCCGAGATCACCGTCACAAAATCGAAGCCGCGCGCGATCATCTGCCTGGCATATTCGGCGCTGGTACAGTGCATGCCGGCCTTGAGCCCCGCCGACTTTGCCGCCGCCAAGATCTTGTCCACCGCCTCCATCACCACAGGATCGGTCTGGTTTTGCCGCGCCTCCCGCCCCAGCGCCAGCCCCAGGTCCGACGGCCCGATATAGAGCATGTCCAGGCCGTTCACCTTGGCGATCTGGTCCACATTCTGCAGGCCCTTCAGGGTCTCGATCTGGATGATGGTGAGAAGCGTCTCATTGGCATGATGGACATAATCCTTGCCGCCATAGAGCAACCCGCGCTTGGGGCCGAAGCTGCGATAGCCATCGGGCGGATAGCGGCAGGCGCCGACGAAGCGCTCGCACTCCTCCGGATTGTCGATGTTGGGGCAGATCACGCCATAGGCGCCGGCATCCAAGGCCCGCATCACATCGCCCGGCGCATTCCAGGCCACCCGCATCAGCGGCACGGTGTCGGTGGTGGAGATGGCCGCGAACATGGCGCACATGGAGGCGAAATCGCTTGCGCCATGCTGCAGATCAACCGTCAGACTGTCCCAGCCCTGATGGGCCAGCATCTCGGCCGCCAGGGTCCCCGGCAGGGTGATCCAGCAGTTCAGAGCCGGCTTGCCGGCGGCCCACAATTCACGGATACGATTGGCGCGCATAGCGTTGAGGTTAGATCAAAAGCGGGCGGGAACAAGAGGCTTGGAAAGCATCTCTACCACATGCGTGATCGCCGGCGGCGGCCCGGCAGGGATGATGTGTGGTTTCCTTCTGGCACGCGCCGGAATCGACGTCACGGTGCTGGAGAAGCACAAGGATTTCCTGAGGGATTTCCGCGGCGACACGGTGCACCCCTCGACCTTACAAATCATGCATGAGTTGGGACTGCTGGAAGAATTCCTGAAGCTGCCGCACACCAAAATCCGCACCGGCAATCTGGAGATCGGCGACGAGCACCTGACCATCGGGGATTTTTCGCGCCTGCCCACCGTCTGCAAGTTCATCGCCCTGATGCCGCAATGGGACTTCCTGGATTTCCTGGCGCGGGAGGCGCGCAAGCTCCCCGCCTTTCATCTGCTGATGGAGACGCAAGCCAGGAACCTGCGGCTAAAGAAAGATGGAAAGGGCGACCGCATCTGCGGCGTCCTGGCGACCAAGACGTCTGCCGGCGGCGAAAAGACCGACCTGCAGATCCGGGCAGGTCTGACCATCGCCGCAGACGGCCGCCACTCGATCCTGCGCGGCAAATCGCGCCTGAAGGTGCGCGATCTGGGCGCGCCGTTCGATGTGCTGTGGCTGCGCCTGCCCGTGTTGCCGGGCGATCCCGCCGATCTGGTGGGCAAGGCGCGCGCGGGCCAACTTTTTGTGATGATCTATCGCGGCGATTACTGGCAGTGCGCCTATCTGATCCCCAAGAACGGTTTCAACACCATCAAGGCGGAAGGGCTGGACAAATTCCGCGCCCGGCTGAAGCAGATCGCCGGCTTTGCCGCGGACCGGGTGGACGACGCCATCACCGATTTCGACCAGGTCAAGCTGCTGACCGTGACGGTGGACCGGCTGGAGAGTTGGGCCAAGGCAGGCCTGGTCTGCATTGGCGATGCGGCCCATGCCATGTCGCCCATTGGCGGCGTCGGCATCAATCTCGCCATTCAGGATGCCGTGGCCACGGCCAATATCCTGGGTCGGGTACTGCAGAAGCGCGTGCCCAGGCTATCGGATCTGGAAAAGGTGCAGGCGCGCCGCGAATTTCCCACCAGGGTGATTCAGGGCTTTCAGGTTGCGGCGCAAAACGCGTTGCTGGCGCCGACTTTGCGCGCGACGGAAACGCCAAAAGCGCCCTGGATATTCCGCCTGCTGAATGCCTGGCCCTGGGCGCGTCAGTTTCCGGCGCGTTTCATCGGCATGGGTGTCAGGCCTGAGCATGTGCACCTGAAACCGCAGTGATTATTGCTGCGTCGCAAGAACGAATGACCATTCAGGGAACAGGGAATCAGGCGTAAGATTCTGGCGTGACCTGACGCAGGAGCAGCCAATGGCTCTGGTTCATCACCATCCGGTTCACACCGGAATGCCCCTCCGGGAAGAGCGCCGTTGCGCGGTGATGTTCTGTTTAACCTGGGTCGGTTTCTTTGCCTTGATCGGCGGCCTCACCTGGGTGCTGAGCGCGCTCTAGTTTTTCAAAAGAACTGGTCCCCTTCCCTCGCCGCTGGTCGCAGCTCGCCGGGGATGAATTCGCGCTTTCGCGCGAATTCACATCTGCATCGTCCAGCCTTCCACACCCATAGCCGCCTGGCGCACGGCTTCCGTCAAAGTCGGATGGGAATGGCAGGTGCGGGCAATGTCTTCCGAGGATGCGCCGAACTCCATCGCCAGCACCACTTCCGCGATCAGGTTGCCCGCTTCCGGCCCCAGGATGGCGCAACCCAGAACCTTGTCGGTCTTGGCATCGGCCAGGATCTTCACAAAGCCATCGGTGGCCGCGATGGTCTTGGCGCGGGCGTTGGCGGTGAAAGGGAACTTGCCGATCTTGTAGGCGATGCCCGCCGCTTTCAGCTCTTCCTCGGACTTTCCGACCGTCGCCACTTCCGGGAAGGTGTAGATCACCGAAGGAATGGCATCGTAATTCACATGGCCCGCCTTGCCGGCAAGGATCTCGGCACAGGCAACGGCTTCGTCTTCCGCCTTGTGCGCCAGCATCACGCCTTCACGGCAATCGCCGATGGCATAGATGCCGGGCACATTGGTGCGATAGTGATGGTCGGTGAGCACGCGGCCGCGCTTGTCGAGCTGCACCCCGACCTCCGCCAGTCCAAGCCCGGCGGTGTAGGGAATACGTCCGATCGCCACCAGCACCACGTCGGCATCCAGCACCTGTTTGTCGCCACCCGCGGCCGGCTCGATCGTGACCTTGAGGCCTGCGCCTTTCTTCTCCACGCCCGTGACCTTGCTGGAAAGATGGAAGGTCATGCCCTGCTTGGTCAGGACGCGCTGAAACGCCTTGCTGACTTCCAGGTCGATGCCGGGCGTGACGCGATCGAGGAATTCCACCACCGTCACTTCGGCACCCAGCCGTCCCCATACCGAACCCAGTTCCAGTCCGATCACGCCCGCGCCGACCACCAGCAGCTTCTTGGGTACCGCGCCCAGCGCCAGCGCACCTGTCGAGGAAACCACCTGCTTCTCGTCAATGGTCACGCCGGGAAGCGGTGCCACATCCGAACCGGTGGCGATGATGATGTTCTTGGCCGTCAGCGTACGGGTCTTGCCGTCGGCGAGCTTCACCTCGACCTTGCCGGGCGCGGTGATCTTCGCTTCGCCGACAATCGCTTCGGCCTTGTTCTTCTTCAGCAGGAACTCGACGCCCCGGGTGAGATCGCCCACCACCTTGCTTTTCTGCGCCATCATGGCAGGCAGATCGAGATCGACCTTGGCCTTGATCCCCAGCTTGGCGAAATCGGTCTCAGCTTCATGGAAGCGCTCGGAGGCATGCAGCAGCGCCTTCGACGGAATGCAGCCGATATTCAGGCAGGTGCCGCCGAAGCTGCCACGCTTGTCGACACAGGCCGCCGACAGGCCCAACTGGCCCAGGCGGATCGCCGCGTTGTAGCCGCCGGGGCCGCCCCCGATCACGATTGCGTCGAATGTGTCCGCCATGGTCCTGCTCTTCCGGATTCGTGGCCGGAACATAAGCATTGGACGCTTAAGGAAAATAGCGCCAAATGCATGGCTGCCAGCGGCGAAATGCCCACGCACCCGCCCGGAAAATCCTCGTCAGATCAGGGCCTTGTCTTCTTTCAAGTCCGGATCTGGAAACACCAATTCCACCACCGTGCCCCGACCCGGCTCGGAGTGGACCGTCGAGACCCCACCCAGCTGCAAGCCGAAGGTCTTGATCAGCCGGCTGCCCACGCTCTTGCCGGTCGCATCCATGGCAAAACCCAATCCGTTGTCGGCGATGGACAGCATCAGCTTGCCGCCTTCCACCGGCGCCATGCTGACCCGGATCACGCCTTCGCGATCATCGGGGAAAGCATGCTTGAAGATGTTGGTCAGCGCCTCCACCGTGAACAGGGCCAGCGCCACCGCTACGCTGCCCGTCACCACGCGGCTGGGCACATCCACTTCTACCCGCACATTCTCCTTGCCCATGCCGCCGGCGATCTGGTGGCAGAGCTGATCGAGCAGGTCACGAATGTCCAAGGTGCTCTGGTCTTCCAGCTCATTGAGGATGCGATGGACCAGCGCCAGGGCATTGATCCGCGTCTGGGCCTGGAGCAGCGCCTCGCGCGCGCCGAGGTCCTTCACCTGGTTGGCCTGGATGGACAAAAGGCTCATCACGATCTGCAGATTGTTCTTCACCCGGTGATGGATTTCCCGGATCAGGGTGGTTTTCAAATCCACCGCCTCGCGCAGGCGCCGGTCGCGGTCCTGGATGCCTTCCGCCATTTCGCTCAACGCATCGCCCAGGAGCTTGAAATCCACCGGCGCCTCCGCGAGGTCCGGGCGGATGGCGTAATGGCCGCTGCGATAGGCCGCTGCGATGCGGCGCAGATAATTGATCCATTGGGTGACCTGGCGGTCGGTGGCCAGCCAGATGGCGAACCAGGCAAAGCCGATCATCAGGATGGGCAGCGCGAAATCCAGGCCGACGTGCAGATAGGTGGGCCCGAACAGGCGGCCCTCGCTCATGGCAAAGGCGATGAAGATGGAATTGCCCATCAGGGCGGCATTGCCGAACCGCCAATGCTCGCCATGGGCGTCGACGGCGGAAGATACCTCCTCGCCGCCGACACTGTTGGAGATCGCCGCCTTGGCGATGGCATTGCCGACCGGCGCGTTGTTGGTGGCGATCACCTTGCCCACCCGATCGTACACCGCCACCACCGCGCCTTTGGGCAGGTTGGCGGTGCGCATCATGTAATCGATCCAGTGCACATCCAGGGAGATGGCGACCACGCCGTCGAAGCTGCCATCGGGCTTGTGCAGCGCCAGCATGCCGCCGATCACCCGATCGCCGGTGACCTGGCTGACCATTTCATTGGACACCGCCATTTCCGGCGATTTCTTGGCCTGCTGGAAGACTGCGTAACTGCTGACATTGAGCCCTCTAGCCAGTGCCATGGCCGAGCAGACCACGCGGCCGCTTTCATCGATGCGGGCGAGATTGGAGAAATAGCGCACCCCGATCAGCGTGTCCGCCAGTACGCCGTCGCAATTGCCGTTCATGCCGCGCACTTCCGAAAGGCTGGCGACGGCGCGCAGCACTTGCTCGGCCGCGGCCAGGAGATTCTGGTCACCCGCCGCGATCGTACGCGCCGATTGCAGCAGCCGCTCATGCACCGTGGCGATATCCAGCCGCGCCCGCGCCACGCCCTGGAAGAGGGAGACCAGCACGACCGGCAGCAAGGCCAAGGTGATGATCACCTGCAGCCGGCGGCGCAGCGTCCACCCGGGCTCGCGGCCCATGCTGCTCATGTTATTATTTGGAGCGTTTCTTGCCGACGAGTTGCTCGGAGCGGCCAGGGCTGAGCTGATCGAGCTGCGCCATGATCTCACGAGCCGCGTCCCCTCCTGCTGGCCGCGAGACATCGTCCAGCGCGTCGCCGCCGTCGAGAATCTCTATCAAGGTCTTGCGCGCGCGGGCAACCCGGCTTTTCACCGTGCCGACCGCGCATTTGCAGATCGCCGCCGCATCTTCATAGGAAAAGCCGCCGGCGCCGACCAGGATCAACGCCTCGCGCTGCTCGTCGGAAAGATGTTTGAGCGCGCGCACCGTGTCGGACAGTTCCGCGGAATGAACCTGATCCTCGCCACCACCCGGAATCCGTTCGGCCGCGTCCTGATCCCAGGGCGCCTGCCGCCAGGCCCGACGGCGGTCGGAATAGAACTGGTTACGCAGGATGGTGAAAAGCCAGGCCTTGAGATTGGTGCCCGGGATGAAACTGGAGCGGCTCTGCCACGCCTTTACCAGGGTTTCCTGCGCCAGATCGTCTGCGGCTTCCTGGTTGCCGGTCAGCGAGCGCGCGAAGGCGCGCAGAAACGGCACCAGGCTCAGAAGTTCGGATTTGAAGTCCGGATTCTCGGGCTTCGCGGCCTGGGCAGACGGGGTCGAGGCATGCATCACGACACCTTCTTCCCGCTCTTGGCCTCGGCCTCGTCAATTTGACGCAGCAGGTCCATGAAATCGTCAGGCACCGGCTCCTGTGCGACATCGTCATACATCCGTCGCAGCTCGCGCCCGATCGCCCGCTGTCGCGCGCGAATGGCCCGGGCCTTTTCGGTGGGCTTTTCGTCGTTAGACACGGTGGTATCCCATTGCTGCGTCATGGCCAGCCAAACCAGTTCTTGCTGCGGCGCAGGTCCGGCGATCCCGGACAAACACCCGATTGCGAGGTAACGACCCCATGCCAGTTCCCTTCCAAGGTTCCAAACGTACGGATTTCCCGATGGTTCCGGCAGGCTAGGGAACTTTTTGGACTGGCGTAAGTTCCTTGTCTGAGCTTTTCTTTTGGGCCGAAGGAGCCATTCCATGAGTATGTCGCAAACCCTTGCGCCGCATCTGCCGTATCTGCGCCGCTATGCCCGGGCCTTGACCGGGTCGCAGGCCAGTGGGGATGCCCATGTGCGCGCCGCCCTGACGGCACTTCTGGGGGGAGATCAATCTCTTATGGAGGGGGTGCCGCCGCGCGTGGGCCTCTACCGGCTGTTCCATGCCATCTGGCAGTCCGGCGCGGAGCATTATGACGAAGCCGCAAATTCCAATGCCGGCACCAAAAGCCCGGAAGGCCGGCTGAAATCCCTTTCGGCGGCCAAGCGGGCCGCCCTGCTGCTGACGGCGGTGGAAGCCTTCAGCCTGGAGGAAGCGGCTTTCATCGTGGACGAAAGCCCCGAGGAAGTGGAAAGCGCGATCCTGGACGCCCAGAAGACCATCGACAGCCAGCTCGCCAGCAAGGTCCTGATCATCGAGGACGAGCCGATCATCGCCCTGGACCTGGAAAACCTGGTGACCGAGCTGGGCCACAAGGTGGTGGCCATCGCCGCCACCAAGGACGACGCCGTGGCCAAGGCCAAATCCGAGCGTCCGGGCCTGGTCCTAGCGGACATCAACCTGGGCGAGGGCGGCAGCGGCATCGATGCGGTCAGCGAGATCCTGGCCTCCTTCGATATTCCGGTGATCTTCATCACCGCCTATCCGGAAAAGCTGCTGACGGGCGAGCGGCCGGAGCCTACCTATCTGATCGCCAAGCCGTTCCTGCCCGAAACCGTGCAGGCCACCGTCGGCCAGGCGCTGTTTTTTCATCCCGTCGCCAAGGAAGCGGCGTAAGCGTTATTTCGAAATACTGGAGATTTGAGACATGGCTGCCAGGAAGAAGACCGCCAATGGCAATATCGAGGCCCGGCTAGCCGCGCTGCGTGCTGATTTTCAGGCGCTGCAAGGGGACATGAAAGGCCTTTACGGCGACGTCAGCGAAATCGCCTCCGAGCGGGCGGCGCTGGCCATGCGCTCGGCCGAGGAGATCGCCGACCGCGCCGTGGCGCTGGCGGAAGAGGCCGCCCGCGAAGCCAAGGTTACGGCTTTGGAATACAAGGACGAAGCCCAGGAATGGGCCGACGAAAATGCCGAGGAGTTGCGCGCGCATGTCCGCGCCCAGCCCATCCAGTCGCTGCTGATCGCCGGCGGCATCGGTGCTTTCCTGGGGGCGCTTTTCCTCAGGCGCTAATCCGGACACTAGGGTTGTTTTCCTGTTAAGCCCGGCTGTCCTATAAGACCGGTGGCAGGCCATGCAGGGATTTCATGTTCGGGCGACTGATCGGTAAAGCGGTTTTCATCGCCATCGCCCTGGGTGCTGCTTTTTTTGGCATCGGTTTGCTGGGCTTTGCCCTGGCGCACGCGTTGGTGAGCGCGTTTGGCGAGGCCGCCGCCTATGCGATCGCCGGAGGCGCATTACTGGCCATCGCGCTGGTGCTGCTGGCTTTTCTGGTCCTGTCGCGCCCGCGCAAACCACCGCCCAGCAACGAGCTGACCAAGGTTCTGCTGGCGGCAGTGGCAAAGGAAACGCCCTGGTTGGCGATCATCGGGGCCGGTCTGGCAAGCGCCGCCAATTTGTTTCTCAACCGCAACAAATCTTCCAAATAGCAGCTGGATAGTTCCAGTTGTGGACAAGCGGGAACCCCTGCGAGACCGCGGCGTTTTTGTGGCCTAGACTCTTGGGACAAAGCGCTATGCTCGGTTGGGCCCTGACCTTTCTCATTCTCGCCCTGGTTGCGGGCTACATGGGCTTCTTCGGATTGGCCGGCTTGGCAGCGTCCATCGCCAAGCTTTTGTTGGTTGTGTTCCTGGTTCTTCTCATTGTCAGCGCCTTTTCCGGCGCGCTCAGAGGCAGACCGCCGGTCTAACGCCCGTGGTCCTGCATGCGAAGGAGAGCAAGATGCGCATTCCCGCGGTCATCCTTGAGCATCCTCTTGAAGGGCTGATTGCCGGCGTCCTGTTGCTGGCGCTTGTTTTCGGCTCGGCCGACCGGCATGCCGCCGAGGTCGCGACGCCCGCCACCCAGGGTGCGCAGATGGCCGCGGTGGGCAGATGAAAATTTTTAAGATGGGCAGGAACGCTTTTGGGGGGCTGCCCATTATCTGATGCGAGCGGACGTCCGATCCGGAACGCCCCCAGCCCCTTCGACAGCCCGCCTCGGGTGTCCGCTCTCTAAAAAGGCCCTGCTACGGCAGGGCCTTTTTTCATTTCTGCAGGTCACGCCGCGACTTACGGCATCTTCCCGATCCGGGACATTTTCGGACGGCCCACGGGATAGAGCATATAGAGACCCGTCCGTGTCTGGAGCTGGGTGGGAAAGCCGGTATAGGCGAAGTCCTGCTGTATGCGCTGATGCTGGTCGCGGCGCAGCTCGGCAAGATAGACCAGCCGCCCCTTGAGCAGCGCGTCAGGCGCGGCCGGCGCCTCGGGATAGCGTTGCGGTTCATTGACCTGCACCACCTTCACCTCCGGCTGGTTGAAACGCAGCCAGGCCGTGGTCTCATAATCGGTGGTGAGGACCGCATCGGCCACATGGCTTTGCACCATGGCGGCGATGACCTGGCCGACCGGCGCGAAATCCCGTCCGAGAATTCTGGCGAGCGGATCCTTGGCGAGATGCAGCGGCTGAAACAGCGCCTGCGCATAAACCCCAAGCAGCAGCAGTGCCGCCAGAGGCGCGGCGAGAAAGGATATCCAGCGCCGCCATCCCTGAAGGCAAAAGGCATGGGCCGCCAGGATCGCAAGCGCCGGGAAAAGGAAACACGGCCAGTTGCCCTGAACCCGATCGTGCAGCGCGTGTTCGAGGAAATAGCCGGTGCCAGTCCATACCAGCACGGCCGGCAACAGAAGGCTGGAATCCTGACGCGTCCCGCGCCCCAGCCCCACCACCATCAGCACAAAAATGAAGGGCGTGGCGAGGCCCATCTGCGCGGCGAGAAACTCGCCCAGATAGCGCAAGGTGAAGTGACCGCCGCCGACGCGCGCGAACTGAAAGACAAAGGTCTCCCAATGATGGTGTGCTTGCCAGATCAGGCTGGGCGAGAAAATCAGCAATGCCAGAACGGCGCCCAGATAGGGCCAGGGACTCCTCAACCAGGGACGTTGGCGCCGGTCCGCGATCAGCCAGAAAAGCGTTCCCACGCCCAGGAACAGGGCCGAGAATTTGGACAGCAGTCCGAGCCCGGCGGCGATCCCGACGGCCAACCACCATTTGCCGTTTTGCGTGGCCTGCACCTGTGCCAGGCAATAGAGGAATGCCGCGCTGGTCACGACCGACGGCATGTCCGGGGTGGCCGCCAACAACTCCACGGCGATCATCAAGGTGAGGTTGAAAAACAGAAGACCGAGACCGGCGCGGGCCTCATCCTTCAGGATAAGCCTGCCGGCCTGCCATACGAACCAGCTCGCCGGGAGCGACAGCACCACGCCCATCAGACGCACCCCGATGGGCGTGTCGCCGAACAGCGACGTGCCGGCCCGGATCAGCCAGGCGATCGCGGGCGGGTGATCGTAATAACCGGCGGCCAGATGCTTGGACCAGAGCCAGTAATAAGCTTCGTCAGCGGACAGCGGCAGCAGCGCCGCCATCACGGCGCGCAGCACCAGCAGGCCCAACACACAAAAAAGAGAAACGCGGGCCGGAATCATGACGAGAAGCAGGGCAAACGAGAAATGCGCGCCGCGCATTCCGCGCGGTGGCGATCCGCTGGGGCTATGACCCGTCTCCCCCTTCGGCGCGAAGCGCCAAGAAGAGGGAGGTGGCCGGTCCACAGCGGCAGCGTATGGACGGCGCCGAAGCGCAGCGGCGGCGTGATAGTCGAGGCCGGAGGGGGTAAACGAACAATCATCTCGCGCGCCAGACAAACAACGTGGACATGGCATAATTCCACAAGACGCTCATCACCGCGCCGATGGCGCCCGCCGCCCACCAGATCGGACGCTCAACATAAAGCCAGCTCGCCAGGTCCACATTCGCCAAAACACCCACCGAGCAGACCAGGCAGAACAGCACAAAGCCGCGCAGCATGGCCCAGCCCTTGAGGCGGCGGTCGCGATAGGTGAGTTCGTTGTTGAGCAGGAAATTGCTGGTCATGGCCGCGAAGGTGGCGATGACCTGGGCGGCGCGGAACGGCTCCAGCAACAACAGGCTGCCAAACAACACCGCCAGATGCACCACCAGACCGATGGTGCCGACGATGGCGAAGAAGATGAAGCGGGGATCGAGCAGATCGCCGGTCACCTTGGCCAGGAGCAGGCCGAGAAATTCCACGCCGATCTGGAGATTGAACTTGCTTTCGCCCTCGAAACGCTCGCCGAAGCTGTAGGGCTGCTCGGCGATGCGCAAGGCAGGCCCCGCCGTGGCGGCGATATCGAGCAGGATCTTGAAGCCGGCCGGCGACAGGCGCGGCGCGACCGCGTCGAAGCTGATACGCCGCATCATGAAGAAGCCTGACATGGGATCGGATAGGGGCGTGCCGACCAGCCTGTGGGTCAGTCTGGTTGCCAGCCGTGAGATCGTGCCCCGGCCTTCGGAAAAGCTGGCGGCCGAGCCGCCGGCGACGTAGCGGGTGGCCGCCACCAGGTCCGCCTCGTCCTGTTCCAGACGCGCCAGCATGGCCGGCAGGACCTTCTCGTCATGCTGCAGGTCGGCATCGATCACGGCCACATAGGGCGCGGCACTGGAGAGGATGCCTTCGATGCAGGCACCGGCCAGGCCTCGCCGTCCCACGCGTTTCAGGCAGCGGACCCGGGGATCGCGGGCGGCGATCTCCTTGACCGCCTCCGCTGTCCCATCCGGGGAATTGTCATCGACAAATATCGCTTCCCACTGGGTTTCGGGCAGCGCCCGATCCAGACGGCGCACCAGCTCGGCGACATTGCCGCGCTCCTTGAAAGTCGGGACCACGATGGAAAGTTTTGCGGGAAGCAACGGGACAACCAGCTGACAGCCCGCCCTTGGTGACGAGGTAGCGCTTTGCCGTCAAGGGGTTAGCGCAAAGGCGCAATAAATGAGCAACCAAGTCAGTTGCTTAGGATGGCCCTTCGGGAAACTTTGGCGATTAACATGCGTTGGCTAACTATGAACAACCCGGTCACCCCCCCTCTCCACGCAAGCCCCATTCCCGGGCTGCCGGCCGATCACACCCACCTGCGTCTGATGGTGCCGCGGGTGCTGGTGGTGGAGGACGAGATGACCGTCGCCATGTTGATCGAGGACATGGTGACGGAGCTGGCTTATGAGGTGGCGGCCGTGGTGCCACGCCTGGATGACGCCATGCGCCTGCTGGACAGCGACAGTTTCGATCTGGCCATGCTGGATGTGCATTTGAATGGGAAGACCGTCTTCCCTTTCGCCGCCGAACTTGAGGCGCGAGAAATTCCGTTCCTTTTCGCGACCGCTTACGGCATTCGCGGCATTCCCGAAGAGTTTCGCGGCCACCTGGTTCTGCAAAAGCCGTTCGGGCCGGTGGAGCTGCGCCGTGCGCTGATGGACCTGTCCGGCCGCAGCAGCCGTTAAGACGCTCCTGTCCTCAATGATGGAAGAAGATCGCGTAGAGCACGATGCCGGCGATCACCGCCAGCGCCAGGCTGATGTGCAGGACATAGCGCATCACGCCCAGTTCCTTGCCCTGGCGCGCTTCTTCGCTGTTCAGAACCGTCTTGCCGTTTTCCGTGGTAGCCATCTTTAAAGCCTCCTTCTGCTCATTCGGCCGCGTGGCCGTTGGCAACGCAGTGCCGGCTTTCCAGCTCCGCAATTGCCGCGTCGATTTCCGCCGCGTGGCCCGGCGCGGGCTGAACGCTCCGCCAGGCACGCAGGATCTCCAGCCGTTCGGCATCGCCGAAGCGGCGGTCACGCAATACATCGCCCGGCGCGCGATAGATGCGCGACGGGTTCTGCTTGATGTCATCAAAGAGTTTCTTTTTGCTCATGCCGGCCTCTCGCGAAAAATGCGAAGGGCGTCTGTCAGACGCGTCCCATCAGGGCCAGGACCAGCACGATAACCAGAACCAGGCCCAACGTCCCCGAAGGGTAGTAACCCCAGCCTCGGCTGTATGGCCAACTGGGCCATGCGCCCAAAAGCAGCAACAGCAGCACGACGATCAGAATCGTTCCAAGCATTTTCAAATCCTTCCTTGGTATAGGGACTGAACACCTCGATAAGGCCGGGGTTCCGTGCGAGCGTTAAGTTCCGGCGCGCGAACGCGGGAATGAAATGCCTTCGTCTGCAGGATAAACAGAGACCGCGCGATGAATGTATCACCGTCGCGGAACGGGCTTACGGCATGGGACGGGAGCGCCGGCAAAAGCTTTGCGGCGCAGCAAAATGCGAAATGTGAGACACGGTCCGCAAGCCGGCGGGGCGCAATTGTCTTGGCCCGACATTGTGCCTAGTCTTGGAACTTCTGGGGCTTGAAAATGGGGAGTGCCGCGATGTCGCTGATACCCGCTTCCTATATCGAGAGAAGCTGGCACAGGGCCTTGGATGCCCTGGAATATGGCAGGCTGGAGTTCATCGCACCCAATGGCGAAGTGACCATCGCCGAAGGGCGCAATGCCGGCCCGCATGCGCGGTTTCACATCCACGAATGGGATGTGCTGCGCCGGATCATGGCCCGCGGCGATATCGGCCTGGGCGAGGAATTCATCAGCGGCGCGTGGGATACCGACAATGTCGAGAAACTGGTGAGCCTGTTCCTGCTCAACCTGGATCACTTCTCGGATTTCTCCCACGGCAACATCCTCAACCGCGTGGGCTTTGTGATTCACAATGCCCTGGTGCGGCGCAATTCCATTTCCGGCTCGGCCCGCAACATCCAGGCCCATTATGACGTGGGCAACGAGTTCTATTCGCTGTGGCTGGACAAGAGCATGACCTATTCCTCGGCGCTCTTTAACGGCGCGGCCGATCTCTTTCGCGCCCAGCAGAACAAATATGAGCGCATTCTCGGGAAGTTCGACAGAGCGCGTGCCAACGTCCTGGAAATCGGTTGCGGCTGGGGCGGCTTTGCCGAGCGTGCGGCCGCCGATGGGCATGCGGTGACCGGATTGACCATCTCACCAGCCCA